>NZ_BCPZ01000303.1:0-18461 GCF_001950615.1 Candidatus Protochlamydia sp. W-9 | reverse complement strand
ATATAAATCCATAGTCTTATATATATTTTTATTTTTAGAATGCAAGGCTTTTGATGAAAAATATTTTTTTTTTGGTCAATTTTAATGATACTATTAACTTCCTCAGTTTATACCAGTGAATTAATGCATCGATCTCTTTTGGTAACGGAGAAAAAACAAGATATTTTTGTTTGGGAAGAAATGCTATTAAATTCTTTTGATGAATTAATTGTATCTTGGGATGCAAAAAGGCCAGTAGAGGGGTCATACTTAATTCAAGTAAGTTTGTTTATTAAAGAATGGTCTCCATGGCTTGATTATGCGTTTTGGGGTGCCCATGATCAATATACATTTAAAAAAAAATTATCTAAAGCAAACTTACAAGTCTGTCAAAATATTGTTGAGGTTTTAAAAGACAATAAAGCGAACGGATTCCGAATTCGTGTAATAGCGAAAGATAATGCTTCTTTAGAGCAATTTAGAACGTTGCATATTTCTGCTACAGATCATACTACACATAAAGTTAGTGCAACCGCTTTCGAAAATATATTTATTAACTTAGAAATTGCTGGACTTTCTCAAATTACTTTACCCGATGAACGTCACTTGCGTTTATGCTCGCCAACTTCTACAACTGCTGTAATACGTTTTTTATCAAATTCTTTAAATCTCTCACCGCTTGAATTTGCAGATACCGTTATAGACTCTGCATTCGATATATATGGGAGCTGGATTTTAAACACTGCACAAGCTTCCCACAAACTCGGAAATCCTTGGAATTGCTTTGTAGCCCGCTTTACAAATTTTAATCAAATTGTTGATCAATTACGTAAAGGATATCCTGTTGTAGTAAGCGTAAAAGGACCATTAAAAGGCAGTGCTCTTCCTTATGAATCAGGGCACCTATTAGTGGTGAAAGGGTATGATTCAAAAAAACAAGAAGTATTTTGTATGGACCCAGCGTTTTCTACAAATGAGTTAACCCATGTCACATATGCTTTGGATGATTTTCTAGTAGCTTGGGGTAGACGAAAAGGAATTGCTTATGTTTTCGATCAGTAAGAGTTAAAATTTTGTTCAAATAGGAAAAAACCAGCAAAGAAATTGATTTCAATTTTATCATTTAAATGAACAATCCTCAGTTTGTTGAACAAGGGATGGATAAAGTTATTTATTTAGCTGAAGCAAAAAGCAAATGTATTTTTATTTATTATGGTTAAAAAATTCATACTAATTCTGCAGTAAGTTTAAATCCAATTCATGAGTTGATCAGCAATAATGAAAAATAAATAAAGAGGATACAAACGAGAACTAAGACTTTTTCGTTGCATTTTAGATCAATATAATCTTCATTGCTTCTTAAAGAATAAAATAGATTAAATGTGGTATTTCAAACATTCAAAATATGTAAACAACTGTTTCTAATCTAGCAAAATGGAGAATACACTTTACTGGCTAAGAATGGAAACCTTATTCTTTAGACATCACTCGGAAATTTGTAATTTTATTTGCTTTAGAAAAGCGAATAATATTTCTGTATTTAGCATTTTAAGAGTTTTTGTACCAACGCAGATCCAAATGTGGTTTAGCTACTAGGAATTTAAAATGCGCTAATCTAGCGCCAGTGAGCTTATTGCAGCAACGCAGATCTAAACGCTGTAAAGCCACTAAGGAAGTCAAATGCGCTAATCCAGCGTTAGTGAGTTTACGGCACTTACTCAGACCTAAATGCTGTAAATTTATTAAGGGAGTCAAATGCGCTAATCCAGCGTTAGTGAGATTAACGCATCCATTCAAATCTAAATGCTGTAAATTTATTAAGGGAGTCAAATGCGCTAATCCAGCGTTAGTGAGATTATCGCATCCATTCAAATATAAATGCTGTAAAGCCACTAAGGAAGTCAAATGTGCTAATCCAGCGTCAGTGAGTCGACGGCACTCACTCAGACCTAAATGCTGTAAATTTACTAAGGGAGCCAAATGTGCTAATCCAGCGTCAGTGATATTAAAGCACCAACTCAGTTCTAAATGCGTTAAAGCCACTAAGGTAGCCAAATGCGCTAATCCAGTATCAGTGAGACTAACGCAACAATATAGCTTTAAATGCTGTAAAGCCACTAAGGGTGTCAAGTGCGATAATCCAGCGTCAGTAAGATTTTTACAATAGTCCAGATTTAAATATTGTAAAGCTAATAAGGGAGTCAAATGTGCTAATCCAGCATCCGTGAGATTATTGCATTCAATCAGACCTAAATGCTGTAAATTTACTAAGGGAGCCAAATACGCCAATCCAGCGTCAGTAAGCTTTCTACAATAGCTCAAGTTTAAATGCTGTAAATTTGCTAAGGGAGTCAAATGCGCTAATCCAGCACCAGTGAGATTATGGCAACTAGCTAAATCTAAATGCTGTAAATTTACTAAGGGAGCTAAATGTGCTAATCCATCGTCAGTGAGATTTTTACAATAGCTCAAGTTTAAATGCTGTAAATTTGCTAAGGAAGTCAAATGCGCTAATCCAGCATCGGTGAAATTGTGGCACGCTTGAAGGTGAAGCACTTTTAAATTTTCACAATTTTTTAACGTTAAGAGATGGGCATCAGTCAAATGGGCATTCTTTGAAAAATTGAGTCCTTCTATCTCATTTGAGAAATGATTTAAAATTTTTTCAAATTCCGTTAAATGAGAAGTCTGGTTTAATAATGCACTCACAACAGTGAGCTCTAAGTAATTTTTTAAATTATTTAATTGATGTTGTTGCGCAAAATTTAAAAGTTTTTTTAATTCTATTAGGCTATCTCCGCTAGAATTAAATAGCTCAAATCTCTGTAATTTATACTCATTAAGCAACTGCTCTTCTAAATTTTTCACAACTTCTGTCAGTTGATAATAATTGGTCAGTTGAATGAAAGGACAGATCTTTTTCAAAGGAACTTTAAAATCGTCATCCAGGCAATTGAGCAGTTTAGTAAACTCTTTTTGTGTCAAAGCGAGAGAATCTCGAAGAGTTTCTTGAAAATTTCCCGACCAAAGACAGTTAAAATAGGGCGATTTTTCCCTTAACAAAGATAGTTGAGAACTAGGGATAATTAGAGAAGTTCCATCCTGAAAGTTTAGTTTAAATTTCTCTTGGGAAAAAGGTGAAGGATTGGAAGGTTGAATTGTGGGTGCCTCAATTTCTTCTATGGCAACTAAAGAATTTACTAAGGGTTTGTTTTCGTCCTTAGAATTATCAATAGTTTCCTGAGTGCGAGCCTTTTCTGAAGAAGGGAGGACAAAACCTAAAGTTTGATGAGTCGAGCTTGATAAAGATACACTAGATTCTGGACAAGTTGTGGCAATCTCTTTTCGCCCCCAAAAGATCTCTCTCCATTGAGATTGAAGCTGATCTTTATTGATATAGTTAAAGAATAGGTTCAGGAAGGACTGAAAAATTGTTTTGCATAATAAATTTATTCGTTTAGAAAATTTTAAACAATCGTTTGATGGATAGTAAAAGTGAATATCTGCATTGGCAATGAGAGTAGGTTGTTTAAAATTTGGATTATGAATATACATAATTATCCTCCAAATTAGCTAAATAATTTTTAGCTATAATACAATCAATATTAGTGAAATTGAAATAGGCAATTAGATTTAAAATGAAAATTGCTCGATCGATGGTTGAAGAGGTTTGTTCAAATATGAAAAATCCATAAAGAAATATCTAATTTCATCACTTAAATGAGCAATTCCCAGTTTGTTGAACAAAAAATGGATAAAGTTATTTATCCAGCTGGAGCAAAAAGCAAATATATTTTAACTATTATGGTTAAAAAATCCATACTAATTCTACGGTGGGTTTAAATCTAATTCATGAGTTAATCAGCAGTAACGAAAAATAAATGTAAAAAGGGGATACAAGCAAGAGCTAAGGCGTTTTCGTTGCATTTTAGATCAATATAATCTTCATTGCTTCTTAAAGAATAAAATAGATTAAATGTGGTATTTCAAGCATTCAAAACACGTAAACAACATTTCTAACCTAGCAAAATAAGGAATATACTTTGCCCACTACGATTGCGCGTTTTACTCACCGCTCAGCACTAGTAATTTTAAAATTTTATTAGCTTTTTCAGAGCGAATAATATTTTTGTATCTAATGTCACTGGGATTTTTTGTACCAACGCGGCTCCAAACGATTTAAAGCCAAAGTTGTAAAATGCGTTATCCCAGCATGTGAGGTTAGGGCATAATCTCATTCAAATGTTATAAAGCCACTAAGGGAGCCAAATGCGTTATTCCAGCACAGCATCAGTGAGCTTATCGCATCCACTTAGGTCTCTAAATGCTGTAAAGCCAGCAAAGAGGCTAAATGCGCTAATCCAACGTCAGTAAGCTTTCTACAATAGCTCAAGTTTAAATGCTGTAAATTTACTAAGAGTGCCAAATGCGCTAATCCAGCATCAGTGAGATTATGGCAACTAGATAAATCTAAATGCTGTAAAGCCACTAAAGGTGTCAAATGCGCTAATCCATCGTCAGTGAGCTTACAGCACCAAAGCAGTTTCAAATACTGTAAAGCCACCAAGGGAGTTAAATGTGCTAATCCTGCATCGGTGAGTTTATCGCACCAACTCAGATTTAAATGCGTTAAAGCCACTAAAGGTGTCAAATGCGCTAATCCAACGTCAGTAAGCTTATCGCATCCATTCAAACTTAAATACTGTAAAGCTACTAAGGGTGTCAAATGCGCTAAGCCAGCGTCAGTGAGCTTATCGCATGCACTCAGACCTAAATGCTGCAAGGCCATTAAGGGAGTTAAATGCGCTAATCCAGCATCCGTGAGATTATCGCATCCACTTAGATCTAAATACTGTAAAGCCACTAAAGGTGTCAAATGTGCTAATCCAGCGTCAGTGAGATTCTTACAATAGCTCAAATTTAAATGCTGTAAAGCCACTAAGGGAGTCAAGTGCGCTAATCCAGCATCAGTAAGATTATTGCATTCACTTAAATCTAAATGCTGCAAAGCCAGTAAGTGGGCTAAATGTGCTAATCCAGCATCCGTGAGATTGTGGCATCTTTGAAGATAAAGCTCTTTTAAATTTTTACAATTTTTTAAAACTAAGAGATGGGTGTCAGTCAAATAATCATTCTCTAAAAAATCGAGTCTTTCTATCTCATTTGAGAAATGCTTTAAAATTTTTTCAAATTCCGTTAATTGGGAAGTCTGGTTTAATAATGAACTCACAACTGTAAGTTCTAAATAATTTTTTAAAGTATTTAATTGATATTGCTGCGCAAAATTTAAAACTTCTTTTAATTCCACTAGATTATCTTCGCTAGAATGAAATAGCTCAAATTTCTTGGATTTATATGTGTCAAGCAACTGCTCTTCTAAATTCTTCACAACTTCCGTCAGTTGATAATAATCGGCTAGTTGAATGAAAGAAGGGATATCTTCCAAAGGAACTTTAAAATTAGCATCCATTAGGCAGTTAAGCAGATGAATAAACTCTTTTTGTGTCAAAGTAAGAGGATCTCGAAGAGTTTCTTGAAAATTTCCCGACCAAAGACTTTTAAAATAGAGCGATTTTTCCATTAACAAAGATAGTTGAGAACTAGGGATGATTAGAGATGTTTCATCCTGAAAGCTCAGTTTAAATTCTTCTTGGGGGAAAGGCAGAGGATTGGAAGGTTGAATTGTGGATGTCTCAATTTCTTCTATGGCAGCTAAAGAAGTTACTAAGAGTTTGTTTTCATCCTTAAGATTATCAAAAGTTTCCTGAGTGCGAGTTCTTTTAGAAATAACAATCTCCTTTCGCCCCCAAAAAATCTCTCTCTATTGAGACTGAAATTGATCTCTATTGATATAGGTAAAAAATGGGTGCAGGGAGGACTGAAAAATTTTTTTGCATAATAAACTAATTCGTTCAGAAAATTTTAAACGATTGTTCGATCGATAGTAAGTATGAATATTCGTATTGGCAATGAAATTACTAGGATTAAAACTTGGATTATAAATATGCATAATTATCCTTTAAATTAGCTAAATAGTTTTTAATTATATTATATACAATCAATATTAGTGAAATTAAATATGCAATTAAAGTTAAAAAGAGAAATGCTCTTATCAATCGGTAGTTGAAAAAATTTTTTTAAATAGTAAAAAACCAGTAAAGGAATTGATTTCAATTCCATCACTTAAATGAACAATTTTCAGTTTGTTGAACAAGTGATGGATAAAGTTAGTTATCTAGCTGGAACAAAAAGCAAATATATTTTTATTTATTACGGTTAAAAAATTCAAGTTAGTATGGGATGTTTGTTGAATAGAATTTCATCTGTTCGGGCCGGGTCCCCAGATTCAACGAGCCCTTTGAATCGCCGCCATTATTCCCACAAAGTCTTTTTAAAGCTTAATTTTTCATTTGCTCATTTTATTAGTTCCGAATGATCGAATATTAATTTATTATGCCTCGGATCGATAAGGGATAATTTTGCTTGCTGCAGAAGAGAAGGATAAGAAAAAATATTTGTAATAGCTTGATAATCTTTTTGTTGAGGATCGTACCAACCAAGTCTTTTTTCGTCTTGATTTGCCAATCCAATAAAACAAGCTTGAAGGAATTGATTATAACCTATGACTTGGCGCATAGCTTTATCTGTGAGAGGGACAGCTTTACATTCGATCAATAACAAAGGATAAAGAGGAAAAGAGGGATGAAGGTGAGGGGTGAGAATAACAAGATCAGCCCTTCTTTTAGGAATTTGTTGAGGGGGAATATGACGCAGATGAGGCATTTGACTTAAAGTGACTTCTAGAGCCAAACTTCCTATCGGATAACCCAAATTCTGCGTCATATGACTGATTAACAATTGCCTAACTTTCTCTTCAGGTGTTTCTAAAATCCATTTCTTTCGAACAGAACAGAAAAGTTGATTAGGCATAGATCATTTAGCTGTTTAAATCAATAATTCCATAGTGACCATCTTTACGTCTGTAAATCACTTTCAATTTTTGATCTTCTTCATTTTTGAAGATCAAAAACACATCTTGAGAAAGCTCCATTTTCATAATAGCTTCATCAAATGTCAAGGTTTTAAGAGGGCGGGTTTCTCGTTTGACAATTTCATGCCCGCCAACAATGTGGCCATTGGTGACAGAAGCAGAAAATTCACTTTCCTCCTCTTCCATTTCCTCTTCAGCACTAGGATTGCGAAGCACATTTACATTCATATCAATAATAGCTAAGCTTTTTGCGTGATGGTCTTGAATTTTTGATTTGTAACGACGAATTTGAGCTTCAAGTCTTGCAATCGCTTTATCAATTGAAGCATACATATCAGGTGTTGCTGCTTGGCTTTGGATTTTTGTATGCCCTGCTTTTAAGATAATTTCTACTTTGTGGTCAATTTTTTGGATATCCATGATCACATTCACATCAATGATGCGATCCATGAATCGCTCAATCTTAGAAATTTTTTCCATGGCATAACTTTTCATGGAATCTGTAATTTCGACATGCCGACCTGTAATTTTAACATTATATTCAGTATCTACAAATTCTAAGGCTTTTGCTTTGCGATTCATACGTACCTCAATGAGTTAACCTTGACGTTTTAGTTTTGTAGTAGCTAAAGTAAGTTTGGAAAGAAAATTACCTATTATCCAAGTCTCACTAAAAAGGCAACCAATACTCGGCCTTTACAATATTATTATAACACTCTAATTTGCCATTGCAAAGAGAAATCGATCCATACACGGTAGGTGTTTATTCTTTAGATTTTATGATAAAAAGTTTAAGAATTGATAGTCAATCTAACTTTTTTATTGTTTTAGTATCGGCAGAATAAAGGGTTTTTTACGTTTCAGCTCAAGGTTGCCTAACTGTCCACAAGCTGCCATAATTTTTTGTCCTTTAGTTTGCCTTAGAAGTGTATAAAATCCTTTTTCTCGAAGATAACTGGTAAAATTTTCAAGAGTGGATTGCTCAGGAGATTGAAATCGGTCACGACTTTGGGGATTGTAGGGAATCAAATTAATTTTAACATTGAGTCCGGATAAAAAATTGGTTAATTGTTTAGCGTGCTCGATTGAATCATTTTGCTCCTTAATGAGAACATAAGCAATTAAAACTTGTTTACTAGTTTGTTTACAAAAATCATAGATAGCTTGATAAAGCTCTTTTAAGGGATATTTTTTGTTAATAGGCATGAGCTTGTTACGCAACTCATCATTGGGAGCATTTAAAGAAACCGCTAAATTAGGGAGTGGGGTTGTTTCTTGCAATAATCGGTAAATTCCTTCTAAACAACCACTTGTGGAAATAGTAATACGATTATTTCCCAAACCAAATCCATGGGAATCTGTTAAAATGCGAAATGCATGCATGACAGTATCATAATTATCAAAAGGTTCTCCCATTCCCATGAAAACAATATTTCTAACTGAAAAATGTAAACGGAATTTCGCAATGAAAAGTTGACTGAGAATTTCTTGGGTCGTTAAATTTCTCAAAAGACCCATTCGACCTGTTTCACAAAATGCACATCCCATTTGACATCCGATTTGTGAGGAAATGCATAGAGTCCCACCTGCTTGCATGGGAATTAATACAGACTCGATATCTAAGTCATCTATAGTTTTAATTAAAAATTTTCCTGTTTGACCATCTGTCAAATTTTGTGAAATGGGTAAAAAAGAGAAATCGGTTAGAGAAAGAATATTTTGTAAAAGGGCTTGAGCATTTTTAAATGCCGGATTTAGTCCGCTGATATTACCTCTGCGAAACCATTCTTGATAAACGAGTTTTGCGTGTTGAAAGCCTTTACCAAGTTTATGACTAATCGCGTTGGCATAGCTTTCAGAGGTGTGAGATAAAATTGATATAGGAGGAATCTTCACGTTATGATGTACTATGCACCGAAGAGGGCTCGAACCTCTAACCACCCGGTTCGAAGCCGGGTACTCTATCCATTGAGCTATCGGTGCGATAAGAATTAATGCATTTTAACAGCTAAGAGATTAGACTATAGAATTTTGAAGATTATAAGTCAAAAAGTATTGCTATATGTTATCCGAATTTCAAACGACTGAAGGTATTATTTTAAAAGTCATTCCTTTTCGTGATTATGATCAGATTGTAGCCATTTTTACTAAGGAAGCTGGCTTAATCAAAGTTTTATGCAAAAAGAGTCGAAATAAAAGAGGAGGGGCAAAGAGTCATTACACGCCTTTAACAAAGGTTGAATTGGTTTATAAAGAACAAAAGGGTGAAATTTTTAATTGTCATGAAATATCAATTTTAGATTTTTACCGTCATTTACGGACCGAACTCAGTCATTTAAATGCTGCTTGTGACATCATACAGCTTCTTTACCAAACGCAATTAGTAGGAAAGCCTGCTCCTCAACTTTTTACTTTGACTGAAATTTATTTGAAAAAAATTCCCCAAACCAAATTTCCGGATATTTTAACCACAAGCTTCCGTTTAAAACTACTAAAGCATGAAGGAATTTTAGCCCATCCTTTGGTCTGCAGTGTTTGCCTACAACCACTTCATCAAGAAGCTTTTTTTTTTCGAGGGGAAGTATTTTGCCGTTTACACTATCCTATGGGAGCCAGCCATTTACATGAAAACGAAATAAATGTATTATATCAATTATTGAATTGTAAAAATTATCAAGAATTAACTGAAATTACTCTTTTTTCTCAAACAAAAAACAAAATTGAGAGATATTGCAAAGAAACTATGCAAAAACAGTAAAATCTATTTGCCTCTATAGCTTAAAAGTGTTAAAATTTTTTTCTTATCTATGCGAAGGTGGCGGAATTGGTATACGCGCTACTTTGAGGTGGTAGTGAGGGTTTCCTCGTAGGGGTTCAAGTCCCCTCTTTCGCAACTTTTCAACTAAAACTCTGTTTTTCTTTATTCATTCAAAGCAATTAGTCTTTGGTACTGCATCATTAAGATGTTTATCGATCAATTATGAAAGCTTTTGCTAAATGGCATAAAATATAAATAACTAATGGCATATATGGATTGTCTCGCTTATTGCACAGCATCTTCCTATCAAATTAAACCCTTATTTGAAAGTTTAAAACACCAAGGAGCTACTCTTTATCGTGATGTAGTTCATCTTCCCATACCAGGAATTTCGATCGGGGATATATTTTATTTTTCTTATGGAGCTACTGTTTGTTGGGGGGTAACTCCAGATCAATGTCAACAATTTTTAGATCAAGCTAAAGCTTATGAAGAGCAGCCATTAATTCCGGAAGAAATGGATATTGATGAATTTACTTTTACATTTGGAGACGTTCCAAAAATTATTGAAGATGAAATTATTCTTCCTAATCGAGATGTTTTAAATCGCTTGGCCATTTCTCACGGATTAGCCCAATCTGTTAAGTTAGGGACTTTCGAGCATGCAATTCGTCGCACATTTCAATTCACTAAGCGAATTCCTCAAGATTTGGCAAAGCAGGGAAAAATTCCTCTTTCAAGAAAAGAAATTAGAAAGAAGATGGGGGCATTATTTATAGAGCGTAACTCCATCAACTTACATCTAGATATTTTGGATACACCAGAATTTTTTTGGGAATATTCTGAGTTAGAACCGCTTTACGCAATGACAAATAATTATCTAGATATTGATACAAGAGTAGAAGTCTTAAATCAAAGATTAGATGTCATGCATGAATTGTTTGAAATGCTCGGAAACGAACTTAATCATCAGCATTCTAGCCGATTAGAATGGACAATTATTTGTTTAATTGTGATTGAAGTTTTTCTATCTATTTGGCGAGATGTATTTCATTTTATTTAGGATATTTTCGCAGAAAAAGTAAGAGAAATACGACTATAAAAATTAATTAATGAAGAGAGGCGATTCTTAATTCGTCAAATACTCCTCGAACGGGTAACATTAGAATGTGTTTGCCGCATTTTAATGTTAGCATGCCGTAGTTTCTACAATTTATTTATGAAATCATGGGAGAATTCCCAGTAAGCTTGAATGCAACTGTAACGAGTGCAGAGATAGATGGTTCAAGTCGCTGCTATCAAGTTAGATGAGCAATGGGGAGCTATGGGGGAATAAGGATAATCAACAATGGCTGTGGTTTGTTTTCACTCTGCTATGAGGCAAGTTTTAGGCATGCGCAACGAGAAGTAAACGCGAAAAGCTGCGGAATGTCTGATAAGAAAATTGCCAGAAAACTCAAAAAACTGTCTTTTATACACATGAATTCTCAATGTGGCGAAGTCATTCTTTGGACGCAATACCGACTTAGTTGGAAAGGAAGCGGAAAAAGTAAGCTCTATTGAAAGGTTCAATCACACCTTTAGACAAAAATGCTTTCTCAAGCAGTGAAAAAAGATTTTCTTTTTTGAAGAAGTTAATTAACTCTATTAGCATGATCAGCTATTTTATTTGCGACTATAATCGGCGTTGAGCATTATAAGTTAGGACTAACGGAATAGGGATAAAACTTAATCAACAATTGACCTTGTTCTTAAAATTCTAAATTTAATAAAGAGTTGTCTAAGCATTTTAGATTAAAATTTATATAGCGATTTAATTGTAATCTTATAGGTTGGACAACTATTTAAAGGACTTACTTACGCTCTGTCTCTTGTACAGGCGTAGTTACTAATATCCCATTTTTTTCTGGGAATTCTACATCCATAATAAGATTTAAAACTTCTTTTTTGCTATCAACCCGTCTAATTGCTTCTGCGATAACTCGATTCATGAAGCTTTCTTTAGAAGTTGTAACTTTTTCGCCTGATGATCCGATTTGAGAATAACCTAAAAGTTTATGACCAACTTTTACTTCACTAACTCTAACCTTTAAGTACGAATCAATCACATTAATACTTTCTTCTATGGTGCAAATAATTTCATATACACCTTTGGTAACATGGTTAACTTTAAATATTGTCTCGGTTACTTCATCCTTAGGATTTGTAGTGCTTCTACCTACTACCTGGAGCAAACAGCCTTCGGTCGTAGGGGTTGCGTCTGGAAATTCAGTGAAAACCCACAAATGATTCCAGTCCTTCCAAAGTTCGTTGATAACATTAGCTAATTGTTGGTTTCTAACGATGTTTGTATGGTCTTGGTTTAATTCTTCTTGCCACTCGTTAGCGAAAGGAATATAATTAGCTCGAATTTTATCTATTTCTTTATCGAAGTGATCTTCAAAACGGCCTGGAAAAAATTTTGATGCAAACTCGTGTTGTGTAATTAATGACTGACGTTTTTGAGACATGTCATAAACTTCAGATACTTTATTTTTAGTTTTATCAACAAACAAAGCTTCTTCTTTTGAAAGTTTTGTACGGTCTAAACGTTCGATTGCAGTTAGGTGACGTTGCCACGATTTTGCCTCGCGTACATAAACTAAGGCGGAAAAATTGTGCTGGCTATGATCTAGTACATCTATCGTCGATCCAGTAATCATACTGTTCTTATATTTTTTTAACCAATCCTCGACAATGGCATTTATTACTGACAGTAGTTCTTCACTTAAAAAAGCAGCTTGGCGTTTAATTTTTTCGTCTTGGCGTTTAATTTTTTCATAGTCACTTTCAGTGTACCAACTATAAAAGCCATTTAAAGCATCGTGAATAATTTGCATAACTATTTCCTATATTAATTAAAAGACATTTTATGTTTTAAAAAAACATAAAGTCAAAATTTTTAAAAAACAATTAATTTAATTTCCTAATTACAAACAACACTTGTTGTCAAATTAAATGTATTTATAGCTTCAATTTTAAGTTTTTAACATAAAATTAGGCCCCGACGAATGAAATTTTAAAGAAACACCGAATAAACAGCAACTAGATATCCAAAAAAAAATAAAAATACTTAGTTGAATAATTAATTCGATGAGTTGTTCGCTAAACGGAATTAGGAAAATATTTGAATTCAAAACATTTAAAATTGTAGATTGATGAAAGAAATATTTACTCGCTTCTGTTCCTATAAAGGCAATGAAGGTTATGAAAAATATTTTTAGAAAAAATGGATTAGTTTTAAAAATCAGCCAACTTTTTTCTTTGTTGTTAAGAAAAATTCCAAGAAAAAATACATTCACCCATGCACTTAAACTCGTAGCAACGGCAACGCTCGTTGCTCCCCATCCGAAAAAAATAATAAATATATAGTTCAAAGAAAAATTTAAAATCATATTTAAA
Organism: Candidatus Protochlamydia sp. W-9; assembly: GCF_001950615.1. Taxonomy (NCBI): domain Bacteria; kingdom Pseudomonadati; phylum Chlamydiota; class Chlamydiia; order Parachlamydiales; family Parachlamydiaceae; genus Candidatus Protochlamydia; species Candidatus Protochlamydia sp. W-9. Next base: position 5,292 of record NZ_BCPZ01000303.1, on the reverse strand, counting down.
ATGGAGGCGATAGCTGGGAGTCGATAATTATTTTGCGCGTAACATGCGGGCGCAAGTAATAGAATTAAGGTGCTTGGTAATAAACCTATTCCATAGCCCCACAAACATTTTGTCGTGCCAATCACAGAAGAAGCATGGAAATTGCCGTGACCAAAAATAAGATTCACACTTGAATACCCTAGCACGAAAAGTGCAGCAGTAAAGGGAATCATAATTGTACATGTATAAAGAACTGCATCATTTAAAAATTGATAATAAAGAGCCCAATTTTGTGCTTTTAATGCACGTGTCAAAGGGGGTAAAAGAGCTCCTGCGATAGCGATACCAAAAAGTGCTAAGGGAAGTTGCTGAATTCTAATTGCATACCAAAGGAAGGCGGGCCCTTCTAATTCAGCGTACCTTCCAAATATGGCGTCGATTGCTGCATTGATTTGAGAAGCCATTACTCCAACCATTCCAAGTAAAAAAGGTTTTCCAAGTTTGATAACATCTGTAGGAAAAAAACTTTTTCTAAGTTCTGCCCAAAGAGGTGTTGATAAATTTTTTTTGAGAATAGACAATGTTTGGGGAATTGTAACAAGCCACTGAGAAAAGCAGGCTATGATGACTGCAAGAGCTAGCCAAGAAATAGCTTCTGGAATTTTGTAGGATTTTAAAATCCACACAGCTGCAATCCACGCACAATTAAAAGCTAAAGGCGCAACAGCAGGGGTAAAGTAGATCTTTTCGCATTGTAGCAAAGATGCATTTAATCCAAATAAACAAATGAATAATAGACTAGGAAGCATTAATAATGTCAGGCTCAGAATTTCTTTTGTGTCATTTGTTGGATTTCCCCATGTTAAAAAAGCCCCTATTCCTAAAGAAAGAGATAAAACAAAAAAAACTAAAAAAAGCGTTAAAGAAATTACTAAATCTCTAAAAAAGCGAAATGCACGTTCCGTATCACGATGACGAATTGATTCAAATTCGGGAATAAAAGCAGATTGTAAAGAGCCTTCTCCAAATAGGCGGCGACATAAATGAGCCAAACGGTAAGCTACCATGAATGATGCAATAGAAGCTTCTGTTCCAAAGGCATAAGCCATGCTGATATCGCGTACCATACCAGATAAACGACTTAATAAAGTTCCTGAAAAAAAACGTTTAGCTGATTGAAAAATTGTATGAGTAGAATCAGTCATTAGTGTTCTTTATAAATTTTTTATATTTCATAGAAGATGGGTTAGAAATGAGTATAAATTATTTAAGTTGAAGATCTTCATGTTGAGAACAGTGTAAATTATCATGAAACAAAGTCGACTGCAATCTTTAATTATAGAATTCAAGTAAGAGTTAAAAAGAGACGGTTCCTTTTCTTGTCAAGAACACTTTACCTTGTTAAGATCTCAAGCTTTATTTATTACAGATTCAAAAACAACAAGCTCCTTTGATAGGAGATTAGCCTTCAGGGTTATTATTATAAGGAATTTTATGAGTCATTCGAATTTACTGCTTGGCGCACATACTTCTGCAGCAGGTGGGGTTTACCGTGCTTTATTAGAAGGAAAAAAAATTGGGGCAACAACTATTCAATTTTTTACAAGTAATCAAAAACAGTGGAAAGGTCGGCAATTTACAACGAATGATATTGAATTATGGCAAAGTACTCTTAAAGAGACAAATCTTACTCATCTAATGAGTCATGATAGTTATTTGATCAATTTAGGGTGCCCTAATCAAGAAAATCTTTTGAAAAGTAGGCAAGCTTTTCAAGAAGAAGTTATTAGATGTACACAATTAGGTATAAATTATTTAAATTTTCATCCAGGTGCTTCACTCGGAGAAGATGTGCAGAAGTGCTTAGATTCTATTGTGGAAAGTTTATTGTTAGTACGCCCTTTTATTCAAGGCAATTTACGTTTACTTCTTGAAGCTACTGCGGGACAAGGTACTTCTGTCGGACATAAGTTTGAACAGCTTGCTTATATCATTAAGGGAGTGAAAGATGAACTTCCAATTGGAGTTTGCATTGATACCTGTCATATTTTTGTAGCAGGATATGATATACGCACGTCTTCAGCTTGGGATTTTACATTAAAAGAATTTGATCGAATCATTGGTTTGCCTTACCTTTATGCATTTCATATTAATGATTCTTCTAAAGATTTAGGTTCAAGGGTTGATCGTCACCAACCTTTGGGTGAAGGAAAAATTGGGTGGGAAAGCTTCGAATTTTTAATGAAAGATTCTAGAACAAGACATTTGCCCAAATATCTCGAAACCCCAGGGGGTGTAGATCTATGGGAAAAAGAAATTCAAAAATTGAAAGAATTTGCTTAATAAATTTTTGTGCTTTTTTCTTTTTTTACTAAATTCAATTGGTAAATATTTTTAAAACTTCTTCAAATTTGAAGAAAAAAAATCAGCAAAAAAATTTAGATTAATAATCGAATAAAATGTAGTGGGGTAAATTTGCATGCGTACAAAAATTAAAAGCCTTAGAGGCACGACTCCAGAAGTTCGTGCTTTGATCGGACACGATATAACATTAAAAGGATGGGTGAGAACTGTTCGTAATCAAAAAACCTTTACTTTTATTGAAATCAATGATGGTTCTACTCTTTCTAATTTTCAAATTATAGCGACTCCAGATATAGCGGGTTATGATCAACTAATTAACCAACTTTCAACAGGAGTTTCTGTTTCAGCAATAGGTACAATTGTAGAAAGCCCAGGTAAAGAACAAAATTTAGAAATGCAAGCAACAGCGATTACCATTATTGGAAAATGTGACCCTGAGGTTTATCTCTTGCAAAAAAAACGGCATACTTTTGAATTTTTGCGATCAATTGCACATCTTAGACCTCGCACTAATACGATTGGAGCTGTCACACGAGTTCGTAATGCATTAGCCTTTGCAACTCATCAGTTTTTTCAAAAACGCGGATTTCTCTATATCCATACTCCAATTATTACAGGGTCTGATTGTGAGGGGGCGGGTAAAATGTTTCAAGTGACGACGTTAGATCAAAACAACCCTGCTAGAACACCACAAGGAAGAATCGATTATACACAAGATTTTTTTGGCAAGCCTACTTATTTGACAGTTTCTGGGCAGCTAAATGGAGAAATTTATGCTTGTGCGTTATCAGATGTTTATACATTTGGTCCAACATTTCGGGCAGAAAATTCCAATACTTCCCGTCATTTAGCAGAATTTTGGATGATTGAACCCGAAATGGCTTTTGCAGATTTAAACGATAATATGGACTGTGCGGAAGATTATCTTAAGTATATTTTAAAATATGTCTTAGACAATTGCCAGGAAGATATGGAGTTTTTCAACAAGCACGTTGCGACAGATTTAATTTCTAGACTTGAGCATGTCATTAACACTTCATTTGAGAGAGCTTCTTATACTTATGCTGTAAGAATTTTAGAGAAAGCGGATAAAAAATTTGAGTATCCGGTCAAGTGGGGATTAGATTTGCAATCTGAGCATGAGCGTTTTTTGGCAGAAGAATTTTTTGGTAAGCCAGTCATTTTGACAGATTATCCAAAAGACATTAAAGCATTTTATATGCGTACCAATGAAGATAATAAGACCGTGGCTGCGATGGACGTTCTCGTCCCAAAAGTGGGAGAAATTATTGGAGGTAGTCAACGTGAAGAAAGGCTTAGTGTATTAGAGTCAAAATTAAGAGAATTCAATTTACCAGCAGAAGAATATTGGTGGTATTTAGAACTTCGTAAATTCGGAAGTGTTCCTCACTCTGGTTTTGGTGCGGGTTTTGAACGTTTAGTTCAATTTACAACTGGAATGGAAAATATACGTGATGTCATTCCTTTCCCAAGGCACCCTGGAAAAGCTGATTTTTAATCAGATAAGTTATGAAAATTTGCAAGAAATCAAAAACTTGCAAATTTTTAACAAATAAATCCATTCGCGCTTATCGTTTAAACAGTTTTTTTCCTCCCAAAAGAAAGTATTTTTAAGCAGATGCTGCAAAAATTGTGATTTTAGAATCTTCTTTTTGCCTGTATCGGTTAGTATGTTCATGAGTCGCCAAGTTAACGCGATTTTCAGCTTCAATGAGAGCTTGTGTCATGCCACGATGACGAATTTTAAGAAGGCGATTAATTTGATCAATATTTAATAAAGTTATTTTGGCATTTTGGCCAAGTTTTGGCTCTACATTGCGTGGAACGCATAAATCCATAATCAGTTTATCATTATCAGCTGGGGTAAAGTTCTTTTCAGGTTTAATTAAATATTCAGAAGATTTTGTTCCAAATATAATCCAATCATACTGATGCCATGAATCGAGTTGGCACCACGAAAGAAGATGCAATCCATATAGAATAGCTAATTCTTTGGAGCGAATTTCCGAACGATTACAAATCGTCATATCTGAATATTGTTTGGATTTCAAAAATTGTAGAATTTTTCGGTTGATTTCTGAGGCGCCTACAAAAAGAATTTTTGGCTGTTGAGTACTCCTAAAAAAATATTTTCCAGTTTGAAGGATTGCATGTTCTAAATTAGGCAACCCCCTTCCTAAGTGTAGTTCAGTTCGGATTCTTTTAGCAATTCCCATTGATTTTTGAAAGAGGAAATGAAGTTCTTTTGGCAGACAAAGAAAAGTTGTTGCCAGATTGTACGCATTTTTTACTTGGCCTTGAATTTCTGTTTCGGCGACGATAGCGCTATCAAGTCCGGACGTCACACGTGTAAGATGGCTAAAACAATCAATACCAAAAAAAGAGTAAAGTTTATGATCAAAGTCTTCTTTTACATCTTGTCGTAAAATATTTAATAAATAGGAATGGGTAGCTGTAAGATCATGGGAACTAAAATAAACTTCGGTGCGATTACAGGTAGAAAGTAAGATAAAATGGTGTTGATCATGAACTGATTGATTAGCTCCAAATCGCTTTTGACAAGCTTTAGCAAGTGCGTCTCTTAATTTTAAATCTGCTAGTTTGTGATTAATACCAATAACGCCAATACGCATTCTTTTGCTCCTTTTCCCAGTTTCAATTTTACATTCTAGGGAAGTCAAATATCGTTGCGCATCTTTATAAGAAAAACATTAATTATTGCAAATACACTTTTCATGAGAATTTATCCAAAGTGTTTTCTGTCTAATTTTATCTCTCACTGTTTAATTATTTTCTGAATTTCAAAAATAATTTGATGCGTTGAAAATCAGTTTAATTCGTATTTCTTATTAATTTTGTTAATTTTTTTTAATAAATTTTGTTTTTAAATTTTCATTTCAATTATAAAAATAAATTTAAACGATTAAA
>NZ_BCPZ01000302.1:0-11080 GCF_001950615.1 Candidatus Protochlamydia sp. W-9 | reverse complement strand
TATATTTCTTAAAAAACGCATTTACCTCAAAAATATATTTTAAAATGTGTGCTTAATAGCTGTGAGGATCGATTTTAACTTTCCCTCTAAATATATAATAAATGGCTGTTGTATAAGCAATCACAAGAGGGACTCCAATTAAAGCAATTAAAAATAAAATTTCCAATGTTTTAACTGAGGAGGCAGAATTATAAATAGTTAAACTAAGAACGTCTGGCTGATCAATAGAGCGAATGACATTAGGATAAGTTCCTATTGCATACAGAGCAAGTAAACAAATGATATTAAGGCAAGAACAGATAAAAGCTCTTGAATCTTTTCCAAAGTAAATTTCTCGGGGAATATTAGCAACAGCTAATAAATTGATAAGAGCAATTATAAAGAAAAAAGGATTATGGCGAAAAGCTTCAATCATATGAGGCATATAAATTAAAGTTGCCATCGTGGTAATAGCGTAAGCAATAATAAAAATGATAATACAGGAAACCGCTTTCGTTCTCATCCGATCATGAAATTCCCCTTCTGTTTTCATCAGAATGTAAATTGAACCGTGCATAAGAAAGAGAAAAACTGTCATTCCTCCAACTAAAAGAGCATAGGGTTGTAAAAGATCTTCTAATTGACCAATGAATTCTTTATAACCATCTAACTGCATTCCCCTAATAAGATTTCCCATCACAAGTCCCAAAATGAAAGCTATCATCAAACTTCCCAGGGAAAAGGCTATATCCCAAGTCCAGCGCCACCAAGCCATCTGTTTCTTACTTCGAAACTCGATAGCCACAGCGCGAAAAATTAAAGCACTGAGTAAAGCCATGACAGGAACATAAAAAGCTGAAAGCATTGTTGCATAAATATCCGGAAACCCAGCAAATAAAGCTCCTCCAGCTGTAACTAACCATACTTCGTTGCCATCCCAAACTGGCCCAATCGAATTTAACATGACCCGTCTTTCAATATCTTTTTTTGCAAACAAATGGAGCATTCCGACTCCTAAGTCAAATCCATCTAAAATAGCATAGCCTATAAGCAGGATGACAAAAATTGTAAACCAACCAAATTCTAAATTAGAGACGGGTATCATGATGATTTTCCTCTACCAAATGATGAAGTCCATGATAAGGAGTAGAAGAATCATCTTCTATTTCCTCTTCCGGACCATGTTTAACTTTTTCGTTGAGCATATACACAAATAGAATAAACAATAAGAGGTAAACACACATAAACATGATAATGGAGCCCAAAACTTGATTAGCTTTAACACTCTTAGAAAGCCCTTCAGAAATGCGTAATAAGCCATAGACAAGCCAAGGATAACGTCCTGTTTCTGCACTATACCAACCTGCTTGATTAGCCACTTGTGCATAAATAGCTGAAAAAACCATCACCCATAAAATACCGCGATGATTTTCTAACGTTTTTTTATACCATAAGTATAATCCAGCTATTGATAGTGAGAACATCAGTGCCCACATAGCAATCATTAATCGATAAACATTAAATATAACTGGCACATTGGGCCAGTCCTCAGGATTAACCTGATCTAACCCTTTCACTTCAGCATTACAATCTCCAAATGACAAAAAACTGAGCAATTTTGGGATTTGAATAGCATAATCAATTTTCTTTTCCTCAGTGTTTACAACACCAAATAATGTTAAAGGGACACCTGATTCCGTTTGATAAAGAGCTTCCATCGCTGCTAACTTAGTTGGTTGATATTTAGCAACGACTTTACCACTACTATCCCCTGAATAAGCTTGCAGAATAGATGTTATGAAAGCAACCCATAAACCAATAATGATTGATTTTCGCGCAAAAATTTGATGCTTCTTTTTAAGCAAATAATAAGCCGAAATACTAATGACTAAAAAAGCTCCTGCTAACCAACACCCTAAAATGACGTGGCCAAGACGTATCATTGAAGAGGGATTAAAAACCATTTCCCAAAATTCAGTGATTTCTGCTCGCGCATTCATTCCTTCTCCGGCAATTTTAAAGCCTGCCGGTGTCTGCATCCAAGAATTTGCAATTACAATCCATATAGCACTAAAATGGGCCCCCAAACAAACCATTGTCGTTGCAAAAAAATGAAACTTAGGACTGACTCGATTCCAACCAAAAATGACAACCGCTAGAAATCCAGATTCAAGAAAAAAAGCAAAAACACCTTCCGCTGCAAGAGCGCTTCCGAAGACATCTCCCACATAACGAGAATACGTTGCCCAATTTGTCCCAAATTCGAATTCCATGACAATTCCTGTCGCCACGCCTATCGCAAAGGTGAGCGCAAAAACTTTTGTCCAAAATTGTGCCATGCGCAAATAAATAGGATTTTTAGTCTTTATATACAATCCTTCAACAATGACCATAATCAATCCAAGACCAATGCTCAAAACGGGATAAATATAATGAAACATGATTGTCAAAGCAAATTGAATTCTAGCTAATATCAAAACATCCACACTTAAACCTCATTAGTGTCTGTTTAAGAAATCTAAAAATATAAACGGTCAATTTTTGTGTTACTGAATTTGAATTTTTCTCTTTGAAAGTCTATATTCTGAAATTTAGGGAAATAAAAATTACTATTTCCAAAAACCGATCCTTGTAAGATGCCAACAAAAATGTTGAATTTCAAGGAGAAAAATGCAAATTCAATCCAATAATTGGTATCAAGATGCACACAAAGTTAATGGGAATACTTAACGTTACCCCCGACTCTTTTTTTGATCAAGGACGATGGTTTGATCCCCAATTAGCAATTGAAAGGGGTAAACAAATTTTCCTTGAAGGAGCCGATATTTTAGATATTGGGGGAGAATCCACAAAACCTGGTGCAAAACCAGTTTCTGAAAAAGAGGAGTTAAATCGCGTCATTCCGGTTCTTCAGCATTTAAAAGCCGAACTTTCGATTCCTATTTCAATTGACACAATGAAAGTAAAAGTTGCTGAAGAGGCTTTAAAAGCAGGGGCAAGCTTAATCAATGATGTATCTGGTTTTCGAGACCCCTTTATGAGAAAGTTAGCTGTTGAAACTCGATCTTCTATTTGTGTTATGCATATGCATGAAACTCCAACAACGATGCAAAATAATCCTATTTATCCATCGGGAGTGATTCCTTTTTTAATAGAGTGGTTTTCTAAGCAAATAGACTTATTACTATCCGAAGGAGTACAAGAAAAGCAAATTATTTTAGATCCTGGGGTTGGTTTTGGAAAAACGGTTGCCGATAATGTGAAAATTGTACAAAATTTACACAAAATTAAAGAATTGGGATTCCCTCTTCTAATAGGCCTTTCCAGAAAATCTTTTTTAGGAAAAATCATTCATAAAACTTATCCAGAACTACTTCCTTCAACATTAGCGGCCAATACTTTAGCGATTCTTGCTAAAGTAGATATTTTGCGTGTCCATGATGTGGCAGCTCATAAAGACATTTTAAAAGTGATGCAACAATTTTTTTCAACCTAAAGCAAGTTTTGGCATAGTGTATGTGGATTTTTCAGCTGTTCATTCCAGGAATAGAGATATTGATCATAGCTTTGTTCGTCTACTATCTTTTGTCTTTTTTTTGGAATACGCGTGCTATGGATGTGCTTTATGGAAGTTTAGCTTTTTTAGCTTTCTTTGCGCTTTCTAAATGGCTAAATTTGCCTGTCTTAGAAAAACTAATGTTTTATGTTGTCAACGTCGCTGTATTAGCTTTATTAATTATCTTTCAGCCAGAAATTCGACTTTCTTTATCTAAACTCAGTTTAAAAACTAAAAAATATCGCGAAGTGACAGAGTTCGATAAATTTCTTGAAAGCATCTCTCAATCTATTTACCGCTTATCAGAAAGGCGTATAGGAGCCCTTGTCGTTCTTGAAAATCAAGATTCTTTAGAAGACTTAGCCACCAAAGCAGTATTAATTAATGCGCAATTCTCCCCTGAGTTATTAGAATCTATTTTTATTACCACAACACCTTTGCATGATGGGGCTGTTCTTGTTCGAGGAACGACGATTTTATCTGCAGCAACTATTCTACCTTTAGCTGACGATAGTACGCTTTTATCTAAATCTATGGGGACAAGACACCGAGCTGGACTTGGAATTAGCCAATTAACCGATGCACTTGTGATTGTTGTATCAGAAGAAACGGGTAAAGTTTCTATAGCACGGGATGGAATTATGACACGTGGAGTAAAAGTAGACCGCTTTAAAGGTATTATTAGAAGTGTCTTCAGTCCTCCCAAGAGCACGGTTCCAACCAGTTTAAACTTTTGGGAGCAATTTAAACTATGGAACCGTTAATTTCTCATTTCTTTTTTTATCAATGGCAGAAAAAACTTGTTGCTTTAGTAACAGCGACGGTGATCTGGATTTTTGTCAGTCATACTATTACTTCGACAAAAACAATTCCGTCTGTTCCTGTCAGAGTGATTAATCTTCCCTCCGATAAAGCAATTCCGGGTTTGCTTCCTAATGGTTTTCTTGCTAAACGAGCAACTTTGACATTATCCGGTACTAAAAGTGTCATAGAGCAATTGGAACCAGGTGATCTTGAAGTAATCATAGATGTTTCCAACAGAGCCAATGAAGAAATAGTCCAAATTTCAAAGAAAAATTTGATCAGTTTAAATCCAGATGTCAATTTAAATAAACATGTGGCAGCGGTTAGCCATCCCGAATTTGTAATTAAAATGGATGAAATGCTCACAGAAAAAATTCCAATTACCATCCATCGACCAATTGGTGAAGTTCCAAAAGGATACGAGTTTTTAGATAGTTGGCCTATCGTTTTAATGCAAACTGTCAGCGGTCCTCAAGATCAAGTCCTTAATCTGAAAAATCAAGGGCTTGAGCTTACTTTTGATTTCAATGAAATCTCAAAAGAACAATTAGATTCTTTACAATCGACAAGTCCTTACGACGATGAAATTAACTTCTACATTCCAGATGCTTGGAAAAAAATATCTATTCCTTTTTTAGCACGAGGCCCTGTTGCTTTAAATGACCCTGAATCAAAATTTCTTCATTTAAGCTTTTTGAAACAGCAGTTAATTCCTTTGAAAAATGACCTTCCTTTACATGTATATTATCCTCTTAAGTATAGCGATGAAATCAACCCTAATACCTATGCTTTAGCAATTAATGATTATGTTCATATGAAGAACCATATTCCTATTTTAAAGCTCCCCTTACTCGCTAGTAATGTCAGTAAACTTTTTGTTGAAATTGTCAAAGATAATTTAGAAATTGAAATTGTAACAGCCCCAAAAACAGAGCGTCGTAAACTTGAATGGGGAATTGGCTTTATTGATGACTCTCACTTAGAGGATACTTACGCAGCTTTTTTACTTAGCAATACCAAATCAAATAATGGGTATTCTCAATCGAAAGTTCAACAAAGGGAAAAATATTTCAGGCAAAGATTCCGCAATTACATGCAACGTTTAACTCTTTATTTAAATCCGAATCAAAAATTGGAATTAGAAAGTTCTTTGAAAGATCAAGAAATTCGGATTAAAATTCCGGCCTTATCTCAAGGAGTTCCGACTAATGCCAGCTGAGCGTTTTTTTACCTCTGAAGAAATATCTTTGCATCAACATGTGGTATTAAAAGATAATGAATTTCACCATCTTACGCACGTGATGAGGGCAAAAAAAGGTGAGCGTGTTGAACTGGTGAATGGTAAAAGCATTTTAGCCCAGGCTACTGTTTTAGACATCCATAAAGGCCAAGCAGTCTTACTAATAGATCAAATAAAAACTGAACGAATGGATTCTTCACGCTTAATATTAGCTCAAGCTTATGTCAAACCTGATCGCTTAGCCTTTATTTTGGAGAAAGGAACAGAGCTAGGCGTCGATGAATTTTGGCTTTTCCCCGGTCAACTAAGTTTCCAAAAAGAAATTTATCCTCACCAACAAGAACGCGCCCAATCTCTAATAATCGCCGCTATGAAACAATGTGGGCGTTTAACTCTTCCTAAAATTCTTTTTAAGCCGGCTTTAAATCAATGGGATAGTATTTTTTCACAGGCTTTTTTTGGCGATTTAGATCCCCATGCCCCCTTTCTTGCTGCTGCAAATGAAGTATCTTCTTACCCTATTATTTTTTTTACAGGCCCTGAAAGTGGTTGGAGTGATGCAGAACGGCAGCAGTTAAAAAAAATGGGTGTGCAAGGAGTCAGGTTACATACTAACATTCTGCGCACTGATACAGCTTCAATCGCTGCTTTGAGTATTATTCAACAATGGAAATTCATTCCGTTTAAGTAAACCTAATAGTTCTTTTCTTTTTTTTGCATGATTAGCTTGGATAATGATTTCTCTTTTGAGCAAAGCTCCACCATAGACATATCTATATTTACTTGGTAATCGTGAATAATATTTAGATAGCATTGGTTTAAAAATTTTTTCGAGATCTTCTTGAATCTCTTCAATAATTTGCATATCCACAGCTTCTTTACTTGTATTATAGGGATTAATAGGTTTATCTAAATTCGCATTTTTATCTTCGACAGTTTTTCGAATCCACATGCGAAGAATAAATAAAAGATCTTCTCCTGCTAAAACATTTTCTGAGCTACTTTCAATCATCTTTTCTTCTAGGCTGATTAAAAATGTCGAAGAATCTGTCAAAGTCATAAATTTTCGGGAACTATGAGTTGATGATTGTTTGTTTAAATTATCTGTTAAAGGTATTTGTAACGATCTATCCCTTAAAAATTCCTTATTCGTAGGTAAATCTTCAGCTAACACTCGACGACTATTTAGTCGAACCCATGTTAGATCTGAAGCAAACGATTTAGTAAAATAATTGCTCATTTGCTCAAGAAAAAAATGCTCTTTGCAAAATTTTTGTTGAAAATTTTTATCAGAAGCTTCGATCAACCATGACATTGTAGAAGTATTTAAAAATTGATTTTCATAATTTTTGAGTAAATTTGATATTTGGGCTGATTTTAAAATTTTTTTTTGCAAAAGATACACTTGACTTTGAATGTATTCCATAAATTCGCAATCAGAGAAAAATTCTGGATAGAGGCAATGCTGTTCTTGCTCAGAGAGCAAACAGTATTTACTTAAATAGGTAACAATCTTTATCCTATAAAAATTTAATATATAAGTCCTAGCTAACATCATGGCGTGAAAAGCTAGTTCTTGAGTCCATCCTTTCCTAAATTTAATATTTAATATTCGTTCAATATCTGAAAAAAAGCTTTCGTTTAAAACGTCTAAGTTAAATGAAAAATGATCAAAACTAAGCCGTACGAGCTCGTCGATTAAATGATTTTCATCTATTGCATTTAAAATTTCATCTTGGCCCTTTTTAAAAATTTTTTCCACAAAACTTCTAGGACTATTTTGCTTTCGATATAATCTTTTTAGTTTAAAAATTTTCGAAAGTTTAAGCGTGGGCATCAATTGACTAATTTCAAACCCTAATTCCAAAAAGCTTACCGAACATTTTCGATAATCGTTTATTTCTTTTCGTTTTCGAATATAGACACAAATCAGAAAAACCTTATCGCTCTTACTTAAGCTCGGATTTAAGTCAGCGCGTTTTAATCTCTTTTTTAAATCATCTAAAAAAAAGTCTGGCTGTAAAAAATTTAAATCAAAAGGTTTAAAGTAAAAGGGTTGTAATTTTTTACTGATATATTGAAGGATGAATTCTTTTTTAAGAGAAAATTGCTTTTGAAACAAACGACACGCGATAGAAATAAGTTTTTTCTCAATGTACTGTTCGTCTAATAAAAATTTCTGTGCTTCAGGCAACTTTAATTCAAGGTTATTCTCAAAAACTTTTTCCAGAATGGATTTAATAGGGAGAATAAAATCTTTTATTTTCTCCAAGTCTTGCATAAATACTGGATGAAACAATCTGCGTTGCCGGATAGTAATAGTAATTGGCAAAAAATTCTTGGAATACAGATCGATAAAAAATTCCATAGATAATTGCGTCACTTGTTGGACAGCAAAAACTATGAATTCTTGCGTATTCTCTCTCTTTAATTCTTTTTGAAAAGCCTGTATAATTCTTTCTGTACAATGGTCTAAATGAAAAATTGTTGGTTGACTTGCAAAATCTTTGAAAATAGATTCTAAATGTTTTTTTAAAAATAGTTTTGGACTAGGCGGTACCCTTGCTGAAAATCCTTCTAAAATAAATAATTGGTATTGATGAGCATAGGGATATATTTTTTCGTATGTTTCTTCTTCGAAAAGTGGTTTGATAAGTTTTTGTTGAACTATCTTCGAAGAAAGTTTTAATGGAAATTGTTCAAAAAACATTAACCGAACAACAAGATCGTCAATTAAACTTATCAATTCAATTTTAAATTCCGGTTCTCGCGCAGCATAGATTAATTCGTCCAATTGATCTGGATTAGCTTCCAAATAAATGCTTAAAGCTCTTTGATAATCGCAGACAGAGAGCTCTTGTTTGAAAGCAGTAACCACTTTAACAAAAGCATCTTTATCAAAAAATTTCATCATTTGATAAATTTGATCAAGCAAGCTTTCATGCTGCAAATCTAACGACTTTTCGCTTAATAATTTAATAAATTTCTCAGCATTATTTCTTAGCGCACATAATTCAAGTTGATCAAAAAATGCTAAAGAGTTTTCTGACTCCAAATTTGGGTCTATCTGGCTAGCAGAAAGAATGGAGCTCAATAAATTAAGAGCATAATGCTGCGATATTTCTTCAAGTTGGCGAATTTGTTCTTTTTGACGTGTTTTTAAATCTTCCAAAATTGATTGAGGCAAATGCCCTAAAGCATAAAATTGCAGGACATTATTTAAATCTGTTTGCAAAGAGACTGAATGAGATAAACCAATGCCTGTTCGATGTATATCATTATAAGTTCCAAATTCTAAAAATTTTTGTATAATGGGAATAAATTTTCGATGAAAAACAAAAGTTTGCTGGTTGCTGTTTACAACATAATTTTGATAGTAAAATGGCGAAATATAAGAAAATAAATGAAAAGGGAATGCTTGGACAGCACTCATGAAAATTCTCCACTCGCCAACGATTGTTCCAAAACAACTCCTTTGTAAACAAGGGCTTTTTCAGGATCGAGAGTAACAAGCTGTCCTTCTTTTAAAATTTGACATGCCGCATCAGCTCGAAGAAGAATAGGCTTACCTAAACTCAGAGCAATCTTCTTCGCGTATTTTTCAGACGCAAAATCATTGATATGGTTCTGTAAAATAATAGCAGAAGCTTCCTTCATTAAGGATAAATAACTCTCATCACATTTGGCAATCACAAGTACCTGATCTTTGACCTCATAAGGTGCTTTAGACTGAGGAGCAAGAACTATTACTACGTTCCCATGCACACGTATACCATATCCAGAGTGCCCTCTTACCAAAACATCTCCAATATTTTCAACGATCATCATATTGGTCGTTCCTGAAAATCCAAAAGGAGTTCCTGCAGTAATCACAACCAAATCTCCATAGCTGACGTGTTGACTTCCAAGAGCAAAATCACTGATTTTTTTTAAACTTTTATCTAAAGAGTTACAAGGTTCACTGAGAAAAGGAATAACTCCCCAATTAAATGCCAACTGATGAAAAATTTTTTCTTTTGCTGTCATCGCAATAATAGGCATTTTAGGCCTAAGTCTTGATAAAAGTCGTGCTGTTGTTCCTGCTTTAGTAAAAGCAAAAATAGCTTTAGCGCTAGAACTGTAAGCTGTTTTTACAGTAGCTAAAGTCACAGCAGAGGGAACATCATGATAAACTAAAGGAGCATGTTGATCAAAAAAAGTACTGTAGTTGAAATCAGCTTCAGCCTCTTCTACGATACTTCGCATCACATTAACCGTCTCAACAGGATAACGACCAATTGCTGTTTCTCCTGAAAGCATGATAGCAGATGTACTATCATAAATCGCATTTGCTACATCAGATGTTTCTGCACGAGTTGGCCTAGGGTTATTGATCATTGATTCTAACATCTGCGTTGCCGTCACAACTGGCTTGCCTGCCAAATAACTTTTACGGATCATCATTTTCTGCAATCTAGGAACATGGCTTAAAGGAACTTCAACCCCTAAATCTCCTCTTGCTATCATGATTCCGTCTGCTGCTTGGACAATGCTATCAAAATTTTGCACCCCTTCACTATTTTCAATTTTTGCAATAACTAAAATATCAGTTTTTTTTTCATCAGCTAATAAACGCTTAATCTCTAAGACATGTTCTGCAGAACGAACAAAGGAAGCAGCAATCAAGTCAATATCCTGGCTGCATCCAAAACGAATATCGTCAATGTCTTTTTCGGTGACAGCAGGCAAATTTAGGCTTGTATTGGGAATATTAACTCCTTTACTTGAACGAATCATCCCGCTGTTATTAATTTCAACAAGCACACCTTCGGATGAATTTTCAATAACGCGTGAGGCAATATACCCATCATCAAATAAAATTGTTGTTCCAACAGGAAGTTGATCTAAAATATTGAGAGGAAAAATAGAAACTTGACTTTCATCTCCTAAAACCTCCTTTTTCACTAACCGCCATTTTTGACCTACCGTTAAAAAAATTTGTCCATCTCGAATTTTTCCTAGTCGTATTTCTGGCCCTTTTGTATCTAACATGATGGCTAAAGGTAAGTTAAGTTGACATCTCGCTTCTTTTAAAAGATTAATTGTCTTTAAATGTTCTTCTTGAGTTCCATGACTAAAATTCAACCTTGCAACGTTCATTCCTACGTTTATTAACTCAATAATTTTCTCCAAGGAATTGCAAGCAGGTCCCATTGTACAAACAATTTTTGTTCTAATTAATGCCATATTTT
This sequence comes from Candidatus Protochlamydia sp. W-9, assembly GCF_001950615.1. NCBI lineage: Bacteria > Pseudomonadati > Chlamydiota > Chlamydiia > Parachlamydiales > Parachlamydiaceae > Candidatus Protochlamydia > Candidatus Protochlamydia sp. W-9. The sequence goes on along the minus strand of NZ_BCPZ01000302.1, from coordinate 270 downwards.
TCCTGAGTTTCTATTTGAACGTGCTCTGATTTAATTTAATCACTAGAGCCTATTTTGACAAATATAACTTAATTATTGCTAAAACTTTAAAAATTTTCTTTTCCTTCTATTTTATTTTCGACAAAATATCATTTAAAATCATTTTATTTAATTATGAATGATATAAAACTTTTTTTACTAAAATATAAAATATAGATAACTTTTTTGATTTTCATTAACAAAAAAAAATTTGTTAGAAATATAAAAAAAGAACTTGGAAGCTGTCCTGTT
>NZ_BCPZ01000301.1:0-157 GCF_001950615.1 Candidatus Protochlamydia sp. W-9 | reverse complement strand
TTAGCTGAAAAGCCAAAATTTCTCCTTTCTCATTGATCATGAGATGCAATTTAAACCCGAAAAACCACCCTGAAGTTGTTTTTCCTCTTTTTGCTAAACCTTTAAAGACCTTGTTTCTTTTTATGCGTTTATTGTGGCAAACATCTATCGACGTAGA
>NZ_BCPZ01000300.1:0-334 GCF_001950615.1 Candidatus Protochlamydia sp. W-9 | reverse complement strand
CCGGCATTTCTGTGGCGTGTATGTTCAATTTGAGAAATATTTTTTAGTTGATCATTCACCGTTTCAATAATAGCTCGTTTTCTAAGAAGAATTTTGTCTGTCAACTTCATAAGATTCTGCTTCATGTTCGATCTTAGGGTAGTAAATAGTTCAAGACCTTGTTTCAAAAGCCTCTTTGAAAGTTCTTTCGAAATATACCCCTTATCACCAAATAGTTTCCCAAAAATCCCTTTCGACAAAGTTTCGGCAATAGAAACATCAGCGACATTTCCAGGAGTTAGCTGAAAAGCCAAAATTTCTCCTTTCTCATTGATCATGAGATGCAATTTAAACC
>NZ_BCPZ01000299.1:0-143 GCF_001950615.1 Candidatus Protochlamydia sp. W-9 | reverse complement strand
ATAACCCCCCTTATCACCAAATAGTTTCCCAAAAATCCCTTTCGACAAAGTTTCGGCAATAGAAACATCAGCGACATTTCCAGGAGTTAGCTGAAAAGCCAAAATTTCTCCTTTCTCATTGATCATGAGATGCAATTTAAACC
>NZ_BCPZ01000298.1:0-158 GCF_001950615.1 Candidatus Protochlamydia sp. W-9 | reverse complement strand
ATCAAATTCTAAAAGAAGTCAGACGTAACAAAGCCACATTATGTGAAGATCGATGTAAGCATGACACCTACCAATTACCTGGCTTTGCAGCAGGTGGAACTGTTAAATTAAAAGTAGAAAAAAAAGTGGCTTTCATCCAAGTCACTCCTGGTACTGCC
>NZ_BCPZ01000297.1:0-139 GCF_001950615.1 Candidatus Protochlamydia sp. W-9 | reverse complement strand
GATTAATTAAAAAATTTCCGGCATTTCTGTGGCGTGTATGTTCAATTTGAGAAATATTTTTTAGTTGATCATTCACCGTTTCAATAATAGCTCGTTTTCTAAGAAGAATTTTGTCTGTCAACTTCATAAGATTCTGCTT
>NZ_BCPZ01000296.1:0-141 GCF_001950615.1 Candidatus Protochlamydia sp. W-9 | reverse complement strand
AAATTTCCGGCATTTCTGTGGCGTGTATGTTCAATTTGAGAAATATTTTTTAGTTGATCATTCACCGTTTCAATAATAGCTCGTTTTCTAAGAAGAATTTTGTCTGTCAACTTCATAAGATTCTGCTTCATGTTCGATCTT
>NZ_BCPZ01000295.1:0-139 GCF_001950615.1 Candidatus Protochlamydia sp. W-9 | reverse complement strand
CTAGATAGTGTAGTCACGAGACTTCCGCCCATATAGCAATACATCTAATATGGACTGCAGCCAAGAATGAGGCTGTGTTCTTTGCATAACGGGTCGCTATTCCTCTCCAGCGCTTCAAATGTAAAAATGCATTTTCCAC
>NZ_BCPZ01000294.1:0-299 GCF_001950615.1 Candidatus Protochlamydia sp. W-9 | reverse complement strand
CCGGAAATTTTTTAATTAATCTATTAGCTGGGATTATTGCTTATACTCACCAACCTAAAAAGCCATCGATAAACTTAGCAGAGCAGCATCGCTTATTGTTAATGGCTGCCTAAAAACCCAAAATTCAGGTTAATAGGTATTTATTTTTGCAAGAGGGATTTTAGATAGTGTAGTCACGAGACTTCCGCCCATATAGCAATACATCTAATATGGACTGCAGCCAAGAATGAGGCTGTGTTCTTTGCATAACGGGTCGCTATTCCTCTCCAGCGCTTCAAATGTAAAAATGCATTTTCCAC
>NZ_BCPZ01000293.1:0-183 GCF_001950615.1 Candidatus Protochlamydia sp. W-9 | reverse complement strand
CAAGAGAGAGAAGAGGAACTATTAAGGCAAATTGGCTTAAGAAAAATCATCCGATTTGATAATCTAGAAGATACGAGTCATTTATCCTCATGCCTTGCAACCTTTTCTGAGAAATTTGAAAAGGGACCGATCTGTGTGGCTTCTTCGCAATGTTTAGATCCGGATGATGAAAGACTATTAGAA
>NZ_BCPZ01000292.1:0-160 GCF_001950615.1 Candidatus Protochlamydia sp. W-9 | reverse complement strand
AAGGCAAATTGGCTTAAAAGAGATCATCCGATTTGATAATCTAGAAGATACGAGTCATTTATCCTCATGCCTTGCAACCTTTTCTGAGAAATTTGAAAAGGGACCGATCTGTGTGGCTTCTTCGCAATGTTTAGATCCGGATGATGAAAGACTATTAGAA
>NZ_BCPZ01000291.1:0-55499 GCF_001950615.1 Candidatus Protochlamydia sp. W-9 | reverse complement strand
GAAGAAGGATATACTGAGTATAAATTTTTCGAAATTAATCTCATTAAAGAAAATTTTTATTCAAAAAAGCTCTAAAGCAAAGGATCCGGCAAGAAAAACAATCTTGCAACCTCTGCTGTTTATATTAATAAATGAAATGAATTAATAGGTTTTATGTTCTACGTCATTCTTTTGTATGCTTTATTTGCAAGTGTTTTCACGATTGCTAAAACAGGATTGGAATATTCTCAACCTTTTTTCTTGGTAGGAACCCGAATGTTATTAGCTGGATGCCTTTTATTAGGTTATCAAAAAATTGTGAATAAGGAACACTTCTCATTTGATAAGCAAACTTGGTGGCGTATTGTACAACTTGCGGCTTTTAACATTTATTTAACAAATGTTTTTGAGTTCTGGGGATTAAAATATCTCACATCATTCAAGACCTGTTTCATTTATAGTTTATCTCCATTTTTATCAGCTTTGTTTTGCTACACCCTCTTCTCAGAAAAATTAACAGCAAAAAAATGGATGGGATTATTAATTGGATTTATGGGTTTTCTGCCTATTTTAATGAATCAAACATCTTCGGAAGAAGCAACCGGCCATCTGTTATTTTTCTCTTGGGCAGAATTATCTGTCATGATGGCTGCTATTTGCAGTGTTTATGGATGGATTGTTCTGATGCAATTAGTTAAAGAAAATAATCTTTCTCCTATAACCGCTAATGGAACAAGTATGTTTATAGGAGGGGCATTTGCTCTTTGTCATTCATTATTGGTTGAAAATTGGTCACCTATTCCCGTTACAAACATACCTATTTATTTAGAATGTACTTTCCTACTCATTTTGATTTCCAATCTTATCTGTTATAATCTTTATGGAACTTTATTGAAGAAATACTCAGCAACTTTTATTTCTTTTGCTGGTTTCACAACTCCTCTCTTTACAGCAGTATTTGGATGGGTTTTCTTAGGAGAGGTAGTGACTTGGCCATTTTATATTTCATTTGGAATAGTTTTTTTAGGGCTAGTTTTATTTGATAAAGAAGAATTGCAACAAAGCTATCGAGGAAAATTGCTTTCTCAGCCTCAATTGTCCGAATAATAAAAATTTTCAAAAAATATTTGCTTAAATTTTGTCAACTAATGATATAAAAATTTCTTAGATATCAGGAAAATCAGAGGGTTATGGCTGCTGAAAAAGAAATTATACTAGAATTTGATAGAGAATTTTATAAAAATCGTACGCAAGCGCTTATGGAGCCTGCAATAGAACAATTTTTACGTGTTATCAAATCCTATACACTATTTAATATCTTTTTTCTCAGTTTACTCTCAGCGGAAATAATTTATTTTTTTATCCATCTCACTTTTTTAGCGCAAACATTTGTTTTAGCAATTCATTTAGCATTAATTGTGGCAACAATTTTTTCTTACTTTACTTTGAAAGTTTATTTTGAGAGTCGGAAAACAGAGCAATTAATGGATTTAAAATCTGATTTTATTCATGCATGTGAATTAAATATTCAAGATTTAGAAGATTCTCCAGAATATCATCTCACTATTGCCTATGCCTGTTGTCGACTAGCCGCAGATTTACATGGTAAAGAATATGTCATTTACCAAGTTCCTTTTAGACTAAATTTTTTATTTCCGATGATTGAAAAAATAAGTTGCTGGTTTCATTGGCAAGATGTTCATACGATGAAAGAATTATTGCTTCAAGGATGTATTGAAGAGCACATCAAGTTAGTTAGACTTGAACCAACTGATCTAGAAGCTCATACAGGACTTGCTAATGCTTATGTCATGTTATCTGGACTGTATGTTGATCCTAGAACTATAGAGGGTTTAGATGACGATCGATGGCTGCCAGCCACTAAATACAACGAATCTTTTCAGTTAAAATTTAGATACATTGCCGAACGAGCTATTGAAGAATTTAAAATTTTAAGTGATTATGCTCCTCAAGATCCATGGGTTCATGCCCAGTTAGCTTATAGTTATCATGATCTTCAAATGCCCGAAGAAGAAATCAAAGAATATGAAATTATTTTGCAATTATGTCCTGAGGATAAAGAAACCTTATTTAAACTGGGTAAACTTTATTTTGAACAGGGCTTAAACGCTAAAGGGCTGCAAATTTACGAAATTTTAAAAAAATCGAACTATAAAAAAGCAGAAAGTTTAATCCATTTTTATGGCGCCTACGCGATCTAAAAATTTGTTATATTCAGATAATTGTATTCATAAAGGAAAATGACGTTATGTTTTGTTCGCAATGTGGCACTGAAATTGGTAAAAATGATCAATCTTGTCCTTCTTGTGGAACCCCTTCTCATAAAAGTATTTCTGACGCATCTGCTACAATTTCCTCTTCTCAGTCCGTCAAAAAGAAAAAAATGCCTCTTTGGTTTAAAATTTTAATTGGGGTAGCTTTTTTATTACTCGTTGGAGTCACGGGAGGGATTTTATTTACAGAAAGCCTTGTCGATGTCATTGATAATCAATTAGAGGCTCTTAGAAATAACGAGATTTCCAAAGCTTATTATGAATATACTTCAAAAGAATTTCGAGCAGCAACATCACTAGATCAATATCGTCAATTTGTAGAGTCTTATCCTGCTTTTTTAAACAATCACTCTGCTCACTTTACGCAACGCGCCATTAAAAATAATATAAGTACATTAAAAGGAAACCTCTCATCTCAAAACCACATTCATACTCCTGTAGAATACAAATTGATCAAGGAAGATGATAAATGGAAAATTCTTAGTATCCGCTTACTTCAATCACTAAACCCCTCTACAGAAAAAGCTTTATCAAATGCTCAAGGCTTAATTAACGTTGTTCAAAACCAACTTCAATTAATTCAAAATAACCAACTTTTGAAGGCATATGAAGAATATTCTGCAGAGGAATTCAAAGAAACAACTTCAAAAAGTGAATTTGAAAATTTTGTGAAGCGTTATCCCATTTTACAGGATTATCAAACAGCCTCATATCATAAACGGAAAGTAAGTGATGGAATAGGAACACTTGCTGTCATTCTGCAAACAAATCACTTGGCCGCTTATGTTAAGTATTATCTTGTTTACGAAGACAACGCATGGAAAGTTTGGAGTATGCGAATCCTATCTCCAGAAGAAGGTGCTCAAGAGTCTCGTCAGCATGCAAAAAAAAATCCTAAACATTTGCAAACAACAAAAATGAGTTTTGGTTCTTATCATTTAGGATCTTCAGTTAATAAAGAAGGATCCATTGATCATCCACAAACAGAATTTAAAGGGGATTTGAAAGATCTTTATATTGATCTAGAAATAGATAATGCGGCTAAAAACAGTGTGATTCAGTTAAATCTTCAACATTTAGAAAGTGGGACATCGATCCCGGCGAAAGCAATTATTGAAGAAGAGGGGGATACCCTATTGATGTCTGTTTTTACTCCTCCATCAGCTGGCTGGCCAAAAGGACATTACAGACTAATTATCACCACCTCTTCCGGTTTGAATAAAATTATAGATTTTAATGTTGAGTAATTCCTTTATGTATATCATTACAGGACTATATCGCCATAAACGCTTAGTAACCCCTAAAGACGATTTAACACGTCCAACAGCTAGTCGCTTAAGAGAAGCTCTTTTTAACATTTGTCAAAACTTTATTGAAGAAACAGCATTTCTTGATTTATTTGCTGGATCAGGAGCGATAGGATTTGAAGCTTTAAGTCGAGGAGCCAAATCAGCAACCTTTATTGATTCCAGCAAAGAAGCCTTAAAATGTCAGCAAAAAAATGCCTCCCTTTTAGGAGTCGAACAACAATGTCAACTATTATATGGAGAAGTATTTACTCTTTTAGAATACCTCAAAAAACAACAAAAACGTTTTAATATCATTTTTGCCGATCCTCCCTATGCTAAACAGGTCTATGCAAACAAGCCTTCTTATAGCGAGAAAATTATCCGTTGCATCGATACAAGTGACTTACTAGCAGAAAAAGGAAGTCTTTTTATTGAAGAAGACAGTCGTTTTCCTCCCCAATTGAACGATTTAAAAAAACTTCAACTCATTAATAGCAGAAAAATAGGGCATTCTTCTCTACAACGTTATTCATTCATAAACTAGAATAATAAAATGACTTCGCTTTTTCCACTCTGATTTGAAATTGATTAGATTGAAATGAAGAACAACTCATCTTTTCAATTTATTAGAGTGCAAATCTTGATTGCTCTTATTGCAGTTGTAAGTCAGTCTGCAAATAAAAAAATCCTCACTATAATTTAGTTTTTTTATCTCACTAATAAACTTCAAAAAGTGATTATCTATTTAAATTTTTGAAATTTTATTGCTTTATTTTAGCACTCTACATACAAGTGATGTATTCAAAAGATGTTTAATTCCAGGCGAGCGTAAGAAATTTATCTACCTCGCGTTAATTTGAAAAGGAGACGATTCATGTTTAGATCTCTGGTCGCTTTGATGGCCATTTGCCTAACGACTTTATCTACGTTGTGTATTGCAAGTTATCAACAAAGTGTGGAAATGGGTATAGGTTGGAGACGAGATAAGCTGAATTGGAAGTTAAAAAATATAGAGCCAGGTCAGATTTCTGGAAATGTGGATTCCCATATACAATTTAAAAAACTTGAGTTGTACATGGCTTATGCAAAAGCAAAATGGATCGGCTCAAAATATTATGTGCGTTTATCTGCTGACTACGGAACATCTTTCAAAGGAGAAGCAAGAGAGCATTTTCAGTTGGATACACCCTTATTAAACAAAGATATTTTAGTAAATACACATGATCCTATTAAAAAAAGAAGTGAAGTCTACGACTTTGACATCGCCACAGGTTATCCTTTAAGTTTCTGTCACGGACGTTTGAATGTGGTTCCTTTAATCGGTTTTTCTTTTCATCGCCAACATTTAAGAGTTAAAGGAAAAAAAGATTCTTCCTCTTCTTCGTCTTATTTTTCTCCTATTTCTTCCTCTAACCCACTCTATGGTAATGACTCTAATCCTTTTGGAAAACCATCCAGTGACTCAAATCCCATTATCGCCAACAAACTGGGACTTAATGTATCAAGACGGACAAGTACTTACCGTTTTAACTGGTATGGATTTTATTTAGGCACTGATATCGCCTACGCTCTTGATAAAGAATGGACTCTCTATGCAGAATTAGAAGCCCACTGTTTAGATAGTTGCCACCGTAAAAGAGAATCTTGGACGGGTGTGTATTTTGTTGATCATTACCATCGTAATCGTTGGGCTTGGGGTTTCAATACAAATTTAGGAACAGCCTTTTGTTTATCTAATTGTTGGTATGGAAAGGTTTCCTTGGATTATAAGTGGTTGAAATCTCATACTCGTAAGGATGAACTTAAATGGGAATCGGTTGGAATCAACGCAGCATTGTCCCATTCTTTCTAAGTCCATCTTAGCTCGATGTGGAATTCCTCATTCACATCGAGCTAAACCAAATTTCTGAAATAGCTGTTAAAAAATGAAGATTGTTTAACAAGGAGAAAAAACTAATTCTTGTTCTTCTTTTGGAAGAGAGAATGTTGCATAAATTTGAATGAGGAATAGTAAACCAAGCACAGCCAACGCTTTGATAGGTGCATAATTCTCAAAAAAAGCTGTCATCAACCCAACCGATCCTGGACCAATTGCTTCAGATATACACCAAACCATCCCCATTAAAAAAGCACTGATAGATCCTGCCTGCCCAGGTGCATAGCGTACACCAAGCGCAATTCCAATCGGATTCACAAGCGTCAATGAAGCTCCTAAAATAAAAAGTAATAGGAGAGAAAGCCACATGGAAAAACTTCCAAAAAATAAGATAAAATAAAAAGTCGCACAACTGACTATCCCAGCGTATAAGATGACTTGCCGAGGAGAATATTTATCAGCTAAATAGCCAGCTGGCACCATCATACATGCTCCTCCCAAAATTAAGCATAGATGCCCTCCTCCATAATAAATCCATTCGGCTAAACCTAGGGTTTTTAAAGCATCTGGTAAAATAAAAATCATTCCCCATAAAATGGATTGGTTGGCCACTTGTACTAAATAAAGCATTCGCAAGGGAATATGACAAAAAAAAGCCTTAAAATCTCTTAAAATCCCCTTCTTTAAAGTATGCTGAACAGATTGTATCACCGGAAAACGATAAAAAATCAAAAAAAAGCTCAAAATAATGGCGGGAATGGCTAGTAAATACGTTTGGGCATTCATATTTTTATACACAAATAAAAAAATTAGTTGGCTAAAAGCAAGCCCTAAACTCCCTCCCGAAGCAAAAATAGCCATTAATAAGCCTCGCCTCGTTGGAATCAAACTTCCCATTAAACTGCCTGCAGCGGGATGAAAGCTACCTGAACCTAAACAGGTAAATAAATAAAGACAAAATAAAATCCCATAATGACTAAATTGGACTACAAGTGTACTAGCAACCACTAATAGCAATCCTAAAATCATTAAATGCTTTCGATAACCTCTGTCACTAAATGCTCCAAAAAATAATTGAGCTCCTTCCCCAATAAATGCTCCTGCTGCAACGACAAGGCCAGCTTTGGCGAAATCTAATTGAGCCATCGACTTATAGACAGGCCAAATTCCTAGCATTGTATCAATAAAAAAATGTGCTAACCATGTCAAAGCCAGTAATGGGGCTAACGATAATGGAATAGATTGTTTCGCAGTAAAAACCATACAAACCTTTTTCAAAATTTATCGAATAAAACAACAGTTTTTATTAGATAAATTAAATTAATATTATAAATATAATAAAATAATAATAAATTTTTTTAAATAAATTAATGATTAAACAGTTTCGATTATCAATTCAAAAAAACACTTTTTATCAAATAAAATTTCCAAATGATGATGGACAAAAAATTCTTATTGCTTTTATGGTCAGGTTAAATTCAAAAAATACTTATTGAACTATCCCCTTTTTTAATTGTACCATAGAGGCTTTATGAAAATTAAAAATTTAGCAAAAGCTGTTTTTGCAACACTTTTATTAGCCTCCGTTCAATCCATTAATGCACAAGCAACTTGTGGACAAGCATCAAGCTATCCTTCCAACTTAATCAAGGGAGATTGTGGCAGTCAAGTGAGTTTTGATTCTCAATCTCATTCTACTCAGAGTGATTTAGCTGATAATTATTCGTATGGATGTGACAATAGCCTTTACTCTTATAAAGAACATTCTAGAGGGTCTGAAACTAGCTATTCTTATCGTTCAAAACAAAGTTCTGACAGAATGAACCGTTCTAATAGATATTATAATACAAGTTTTAACGCAGGGAATTATCCCTCTGGGATAAGCAGCTATTCGGGAACAAGTACCGGCTCTGGAATTAGCAATGGATATCATAGCACCCCTAATGGCACTTATAAAACTGATCGTCGGTATTATGATCGAAATATCAAAGCTAATTTAGACGCTTATCATCAAATAAAGAGATAAGAGAACAAATATATTAACCTTTTGGAGGAAAAAATGGAAAACAAGAAAAAACAATTAATGAAAGCCGCTTTTACAGCTTTAGTATTAGCATCTAGCCCTGTTACTGCTCAGACAACAGATGGAACAGCGACTGATGGTTGGGTAACTTCTGAGACATTGCTTGCGACGGCAGGTTGCGGTGCAAGCGACGGTTCTCATGGTTGTGGTGCAGCTACTCCTCCTCCAAAAGAAACAAGTGCAAAAATAGACAACATATTAAACAATTCAAATCATACAACAGCATCTAATAACAACGGTAATACAGCTAAAAACAATTATAACCGATCTAGTAATTCAAATCTAGCAGATGCTACATCTAATACTAATAGTAACTGGAATACGTTACCAACGACAACAAATTCGATAGATGCCAAAAAACCCAATGGGATGAATACACGTGACGGAGTAACAACAAATCAGGCGACTAAAAAATAATTACAAATTAAATTATGCGAGGAAAGTTATGAAGAAAGGTCTAACTCAATCAGCTTTAGCAGCTCTGGTGCTCGCATCAGCTTTGCCTATTGTCGCTCAAGCTGATCAACATTCGCCAGAGTTATTACTTGCAGCGGCTAGCTGTGGAGCTTATTATCCTACACAAGGCAAAAGAGAAATTGCTGACAACTCTACTGGCACAAATTCCTATGCTGCGAACAATAATTCATACCAAATGAATTCAAATAGTAGCTATGAAAATATAAGCAATTCTTATAATGGGACAAGCACAAGTCCAGGAAATGATAGTGTAAGCACTCCTAATCGCAAGAATAATGACTGGAATGCAGCGCATAGCTCTAATCATTCTTATTCTCCAACGGGTACGCAGTATCAATCAAACGCTAATGGCTATCACAGTTATAACAATGCAGAAGAAGTTGATTATAACCATGCAACATCTGCAGTGTCTAATACAATCTCTGAAGAGCAATTAGTGAGTTCACTTAACAGTGAAACACGTAAGATCTATGATAACTTAAGTACTCAAGGTAAGGCTTTAGCAATTCAATTAGCTAGCCAAGGTAATTACCGTGATAAAAATTTGGCTGTTAAAGAAGCGCAAAAAAGAACTGAAAAAGCAGACGTAATGGTTCATTAATCTGTTTTGTCAAATAGATGCATGTGCGCGCCAGTAGTGGTTGCGCACATTTATTTTTTCTAAACAAATTTAAAAGCTGACAAGACACATTCAATGACTTTTTAGATAGGCAAAAAATGGCACCCCGTCAAATTCCAAATTTAGGCATTGGTATTGGATTACGTTTTCCCCATTTAGAAGATGTTTTTAAATTCAAGCCAGAAATCGATTGGTTTGAAATTATCAGTGAAAATTTTATGTTAGATGAGGGTAAGTCTTTAGAGTATTTACAAAAAATTTTAGAAAGCTATCCCGTAGTTCAACATGGGGTATCCTTGGCAATTGGAAGTTCTGCTCCTCTTGATTACGAGTACTTAAAAAAACTCAAAGCGCTCACTAAATTAACAAAAACTCCTTGGGTCTCTGATCACTTATGTTGGGGACACCAACCAGGCGCTCATTATCACGACTTACTTCCACTTCCTTATACACGAGAAGTCGTTGATTATGTAGCAGAAAGAGCTCGGATTGTTCAAGATTATTTAGAAATTCCTTTTGCTTTAGAAAATCTTTCTTCTTATGTGGCATTTACACAAGATCAAATGCCAGAATGGGAATTTTATGCTGCCATTGTAGAAAAAGCAAACATTTACATGATGCTAGATGTCAATAATATTTATGTTTCTAGTCGAAATCATGGATTTGATCCCAAACTTTACTATCAAAATATTCCCCTAGAACGAGTCATTCAAATTCATTTAGCAGGTCACCAAGATTTTGGAGATTATGTCTTAGATACACACGATCATCCCGTCAGAAATGAAGTCTGGGAATTATATGCAGAGATTTATCCATTGACTGGAGGAGTTTCTACTCTTCTTGAATGGGATGACAATCTTTTATCTTTTGAAGAAACTTGGAAAGAAGCTTTAAAAGCCAAGCAATTTCAAAAAAATATTTCTTCTTCTTTACCTCCTTCTTTAGTCAACTCTGTTTGAGGATAAATGAATAGGATTCGCAACTCAAGTTATAAACAAGTAAATATTCCAAGAGATCTTCAACTAATCCAGGAATGGTTTGCAAGTGTTATTACTACACCTTTAGCAAAAAATGATACGCTTCATTATAAAACTAAAAACGGAGATTTAATCTCCGAGGAAGCAAAAAACTATATTGCTCCAAGCCCTACGCTTCTTCCTCATCAATGCATACAAATTTATAATCAACAATACTGGTGGCGATTAATTAACATACTTTATACAAATTTTCCGCTTCTTGTACGTTTGACAGGTTGCAAAATATTTAAAGAAAAAATTGCAATCCCTTATTTATCGGAATGTCCTCCCAATCACTGGGCATTATCATTAGTAGGAGAGCGTTTACCGGACTGGATTTCTAAAAATTATAAGAGACCAGATCATTCACTGATAGAACAAGCTGTTCAACTTGACTGGGCTTTTACAGCTAGTTGGATTGCTTCTAAGCATATTCCTTTGAATCTCTCAGAACTCACCAAACAAAATCCGGAAGAGATTTTAAGAAAAACACTTTTTCTTCAGCCTCATATTCATCTTTTTAAATGGAATGTTAATTTATTTTTATTTCGAGAAGAATTAATAAAACAAGATATCCATTATTGGACGAATCACCGCATTCCCCTTCTTAAAAAAGAAGGGATTCATTACTACGTTCTTTATCGTACTGAAAAAAATATATTAGCGTGGAGAAAGGTGTTAGAAGGAGAGTTTTTTTTACTTCAACTTATTCAACAAGGCATAAGCCTTGAAAAAGCTTGCGAAAAGATTGAACAGCAAAGTACAAAACTTTACGAGCAAGCTTGCAATGATCTACAAAAATGGATCCAAAATTGGACTCAGCATCATTGGCTAATTGAAAAATGAAGAGGTCCTAGAAATAGACCCCAAAACCAGCCCCTAACTTCAAACCATCACAATTTAAGTGCTTCCAAACATGATTCCCATTAAAATCGTGTTTGCGTGAAAAATGAAATTGTTGGACAAAGTAATCAGCAAATAGATTAATAAACGTCGTTGGTCCTATTGTCCATCTTAAACCAACTTTTGCAACAACTCCTACTCCATGCTTTGAAATATGTTTTTTTAAGGAAGAAAAGTAAGAAGAATAACTGCTGTCCCGACTAAAATCTTCCCAGAGATGCTTTATATGCAAAAATGAATAACAAGCTCCAGCTCCCGTATAAATATCTAAATAATTTGTTAAAGGATAGGTAAACTTAAAGCCTAAAGTGAGGGGAAGAATATAAATTCGACTCTTTTGTTTAAGCATGCTATAGTCATCGCGCAAATTTCCTTTTTTATTCATCCAATTGATCCCTGCCCAAACTTCAAAGAGTGGGTGAACGCGTTTGGATGTTTCGACTTGGTAGTCAATTAAACAAGAAGAATAAACTTCTCTAAATTGTTTAGAAGAGGGTTGAAAATAAGCGCCTCGAACCTCTAAAGTCCAATCAGATGCACATAAGCAAATAGGAAGTAAAAGAAAAAGAAGGAAAGAATTAAATTTCATATTTTTCAACTTAAGGGTTAAATACTGACGTTATTTCTTATTTCAATCGAAGTTTGAGAAAATTTATAAATTAGCAGATCACAGAAGTCAATAGCATTTGTCTGTTACCCCGCAAAGTTTTGCCTTTTTCTTCATAAATTTTTTTACTCTTCAATAATAATAATCCTACTATGGTTAAATGATGCGACATTTCAAAGAAGATCGGCTCGAGTGGTTAGAATTTGAGCTTTTAACAGATATTCCTCGCTTAAAACATGCTGTTTTTCTACGTAAAGGGGGATATAGTGTTAATCCTTTTGATCAATTGAATGTGAGCTATTCTGTTGGAGACAATCCAATCTTAGTTGAAAAAAATCGGAGCTTGATTGAAAACAGTCTAAAAAATGGTACTCCTCATACATTTAAAATGATTCATGGGCATGCTTGTCATGGCCATCAAGTCGCTCCAGTGGAGTTCGATTCTCCTCCAACTATTCTGTTGACTGATGGTTTAACTTGCGCAACACCAGGCATTGCTTTAATGATGACCCATGCAGATTGTCAAATTGCTTTATTTTATGATCCTCAACATCACGTGATTGCGAATGTTCATGCTGGATGGAGAGGTAGTGTACAAAATATTTATGCGAAAACTATTACGCAGATGAAAGATCGGTTTGGATCTGATCCTAAAAATCTACTTGTTTGCATTTCCCCCAGTCTTGGCCCTGAGGAATCAGAATTTATTCATTATAAAAATGAATTTCCTGAAAAATTTTGGGAATTTCAATTTAAACCAAATTATTTTGATTTTTGGTCATTAACGGAGTATCAATTGCAAAAAGAGGGAATTCTTTTTCATCACATCGAAGTGGCAAGATTAAGTACATTTGCAAATCCAAACGATTATTTTTCCTATCGAAGAGAAAAAATAACGGGAAGGAATGCCACAATTATTATGCTTTTGTAAAAGTAGCCCTAATTAAAGTATTAAAAAGGCACATCAATGATAGATAAAAATTTATTTTGCGATATTTATTTAATCCGGCATGGAGAGACAGATTGGAACATGTTAGGAAAATTACAAGGGCATATCGATATTTCTCTTAACAGCTCAGGTAAAATCCAAGCTCGGAACCTTCAAAAGCAACTGAATCACATTAATTTTGCAGCAGCTTTTTCCTCTGATCTCAGCCGAGCGCGTCAAACGGCAGAAATTGTTCTCGAATCAAAAGATATTAAGATAGAGGAAACAGCTGTTTTAAGAGAGCGACAGCTAGGCGAATGGGAAGGTCAATCAATAGATGACCTAAAAAATTGGTTGCAAAAGAACAGTCAAATTGATTCTTTCATTCAAGAAGATTTTTTAGCCTACAAGTGGGATTCAATATCTGAAAACTATGCGGAAGTATTCAACCGTTTGTCTACGCTTGTTTTAAAGATCTCTCCCTTGTACTTAGGCTCTACAATTTTGCTTTCTTCCCACGGAGGATTATTACGCTCAGTCCTTTATCAGTTGGATTTTAAAAGTGAACTCAGATGGCATGTAGATAATTGTGGATTTATTAAAATACGTGCCAATAATAGAGGTGAAATGATTATTGCGGAATATCATGGGATTAAGACTTCAAGAGCCTCCTCTTCAACATTTTGACCTTATGAAGGAGTTAAAATCCGAATCCAATAATTGATCTTCATACTATCGATTAGAATTTGTGTCTGTTTGTTGAAAGGATAAAGATTTAAACTCAAATTTTTTCATTTTTTCAATAACTTTTTTTCTATCGTTGTTAGTAAAATTCCTGCCGATGGGTTTGTTTTATAAACGGCGAGAAGCTACTTAGAAACGGCTATTTTCAACTTTTCTTGTCGATCGTATGCATACAAGTTCCAAATGATCCTGCACCTAATAAAGACTAGATTTTCTCATTTGAATCCCCTTTTGCCATAACCTTTCGTTATGAGTTAAATATATTTTATCTTGAATAGGTTATCTCCGACAAATTAAATAAGTTTTCCCTTTTCGTATATTTAACAGGCTCTTAATAATGTATGGAAAGAGAATGCTTATGTATTTTAGAAACAGGGATCAGATAAGCTAATACAAAAGAATTATTTTTGGAAGGCGTCTAAATCAAATTGTCCCCAATCATTAAAATTGTCAGATTTTTTTTAGATGCGTCGATTTTAACATATCTTGGCCATCCAATAGCGAATATGGGGTAACAATTTTCCTTTTTGACTGACCCATACCCAACCTGCTAAAATAAGAGTAAAAAATTTTTCGTCAATCAAACAAAGAGTTATTCCTTCTTGAATTTTAACATGGAAAATTTCGTCCTATTTAGGTTGTGAAATAAATAAATTTTATTTGAGAAGAAGCATATAAATTAAGCTACTAAGTTTAAGAAAATTTATTGGGAGCTGGGGGAATTTTTTTCCGTTTGAATGTAGAGTCGAATATAAATTTGTTATCATCAATCAAATTTTTTTGGAGAAAAAGTTGCCTGATAAATCATTTCTTTTAAATGATCAAAAGAAACTTCTTCACCAAAAGTATATTGGTAAATGTCTTGACGTATTTGATTATAGCGTGCTTGATCAAAACAAAGCTCTTTCTCTAAAATTTGATAAAACTGGGTATAGTTATGAGGTTGAATTTCAAATCCACAGCGATATAGAAATAAATTTCTATCTTTTTGGACGTCTCTTTTTCGTTGATTTAAGAAAAACATCGGGCGGTTGAAGGTGAGAAAATCATAGCCAATTGACGACATATCTCCTAAATAAATATCAGATCGCGCGAGTAATGGATAAATCACTGGAAAGTCTTGAACAAAAATAATATTTTCTTTTTTTTCATATTTTCCAATCATTTGATAAAGAGCCGGGCCATCCGTTTCCTCTAAAGCAGGGTGAATTTTAACCAACAAATTGTAATCCTCAGGAAGATCTTCAAAAATAGCCTGTGCATGCATAAAGGATGTCGTATGATCTTGGTCGTGACAAGTTGGAGCATACAAGATTGTGGTTTGCTTTTTTTTAAATCTTCCCCAAACCAGTTCTTCGGCGATGGAATCAAAATGAGATTGAAACATTTTGTAGTACAAATAGCGATAATTTCCTGTCCTAGGAGCAGCATTAAGATGATTTAGAATTTTGAAATCTTTGAACAAATCCAACATGTTTTGTCCGTATATTAATACAATATCTTCCCATACACTCTTTTCTAGCCAAAAGATTTTATCCGAAAAACCATGAGGGCAATGGACATTTCTTACCTCTTTTTGAAAAGCTTTTTCAAGTGCTTGAAATTTAGCATAGAAATCGTGGCGGTGCCAAGGTTCCGACTGAAAGAAGACGTCAAAATTTTCAATTAAATAACGAGGTGTAACATCTTCCCAATTATGTAGGAGGATTTTTAATTGAGGATAGAGTTTTTGAGAGTTGGTCGCATGTTTTTCATCTGTTAAGAGTAATGGCATCCCCATTGCTACACAAAGAGGGGCTAAATGCTCAGTCAAATGAACATATGAATTAGGATTTAAGCCGACACAGGCTTTTTGCTTCATATTTCTACTCTTAAATTAATAATGAGCTACCTTTTAAAGCTTTGTGGATAAATTCAGCCCTCTTATGAGGTATTTCTTCAGGGATCAATTTTTGTTTTTGGTGGCAGATTAAATGAGCTCGTCTGATACTAAACAACAAATTATTTAATGTCTTTTGGTCAATACCTTTTAACCAGTTCAAATCAAGACCCAATTTAAGTAAACTAATGGCCTTCATTGCTTCAATAGATTCAATTTGGTAAGAATGTAAAAGAATCGCATACGCACGACTAATTTTATCTTTGAGATCAGAAATTTCTTGGTCATGCTCTTGTTTTAAAATATTTCGAACACTTTTTTCTTCTAGGACTAATTTAGTCGCCAAAGTTCTTAATGAAGAAATAATATTTTCTTCTGTCATTCCAAGAGTATAATTATTATGAAAAGCCACAATATCGCCTATGATTTCATGGGGATTTCCTTGTAAACCTGTTTGCTCAATTCCCTCATCTTTACCTTTTTGCAAAACGTCATTCAAACGGTTTGTATAAATCAATCCGGGTAGATGCAAAAAAATAGTCACAATGAGGCCTGTTCCACATCTGGTAGGATCTGCGGTTAAAAAACCAAACTTTGAAGAAAAAGCAAAATTTACTAAATTATTTAAATTTGTTTCGATTTTAACTAATCGTTCCCAAGCTCCTTCTAGTTCTTCTTTAGTATCTACCCAATGCAGCATCAAATGATCGCGTAAATTGAAGCTGGCTAAAAATTCTCCCGAGGCATCTAATACAAATGCTTCACCCGTGTTCGCTTGATGAAAGCTTTCTGGTGTTAGAAAATGTTCCACCAACAATTCTTTTTCAATCGGTTGCATATCTTCAGCTTTAAAAAGCTGTGATTTTTTTAATAAATCATTTTTTAAAAGGTCTTTGTATAAAAGAGAAACGATCTGTTTCCGTTTATCTGTCTCCAGCTTACTTGGGAATTTGAATTTTTCTAAATTTCTTAAAAGCGTCAAAGTTGTTCCTAGCCAAATATCATTTCCATTAACACTCCAAGGGTTTTGATCACATAATAAAGAATAAGGGTTATTTTGATTCGTCACGCTCTTCCCCTTCTTTTTCTGGTTTTGAATCTTCTTTATGCTCTGTTAAGGCACGAATTTGATCTCTCAACAAAGCCGCTTGTTCATAATCTTCTCGTTGAAGAGTTTCTTTAAGAGCTTCATCAAGGGCTAATAAGCGAGAAGAAGGCTTAATGACTAAAGTTTCTCCAGGAGCTCGACCAATATGAATAGGTGATGATTTTTTAATCGAAACGAGGCGAGAAGTAAGTCGATTAGCGGCTTGAATTTCAGCTAATAGAATATTACCAAATACATTGTAGCATTCCGGACAGCCTAACTGATGTCCTCTTTTAACTTCTTCTAAAGTAGTTCCGCAATTTCCACATTCTAGAGCAGCCCCTAAGCCTACTTGACTTTGAATATATTCTTTTGGGCTTGTTCCATGCAGTCTTCGTTCCAACTCTGGACAACTTGCACACATACTAGTATGAGTCATATTCTCACCCACAATTTCTGTGTAGCGAACAGCAATTGGTTTTTTACATTCTCCACATTCAAGTGGTCTATCGGAAAAGTTTTTGTCTGGATTTTTATCGACCATCGAAATAAAACCTCTGAAATTAAACGTTATTAACCAACCAAATGATTTTTATTAAGAATTGGGCATTTAAAGAGTTCCAGCTTATTAAAAATTCAGTCTCATCAACCCTAACATCGTTATCATTAAAGTCATACCAAATCACACATTAATGTAAAATTTTTTCAAATAGCAATGTAAATTTTTTGCAAGAAGGATAAAAGGAGCCCTTACAAAAGTTTTTAAAAAAGAGGTTTTCGAAGGATCAAACGATTTAAAATTGTGGACTGATTTGTTTCAATATGTAAGAAATTAACTATTAAAAAAATAAAGAAAAAGCTTTTTGAAAAAAAGCACCTTATTAAAAGTAATCGCAAGAAAAGAGCTTATTAGAATAAGTCTGCCTAAAAGACATATGAGTCTTGATGGACTCGAACCATCGACCCCCTCATTAAAAGTGAGGTGCTCTAACCAACTGAGCTAAAGACTCTTGATGACCCCAAGGGGATTCGAACCCCTGTTATCGGAATGAAAATCCGGTGTCCTAGACCTGGCTAGACGATGGGGCCAGGTAAAAAACTTAAATCGTATTTAGAATAAATAGGATCCAAACTATTCTTCAATTTTTGATTGAAGAGGCTTTATCCTAAAATAAAGCCTCATTTTTTTACAAGCATTAAATTGTGGAAATTTCTTTTTCTTTTTTTTCCGCGATTTCATCAGCTTCTTTACAAAACTTATCCGTTAACTCTTGAATATTTTTTTCGAGTTTTTTTAAAACATCTTCTGCAATGATTCCTTCCGATTTTTGTTTCCTTGCTAATTCATTGGCATCGCGTCTGATATTTCGAATACTGACTTTTGTCTTTTCTTTTTCTTCATGGCAAATTTTTGCCATTTTTTTTCGAATTTCTTCTGTCATAGGAGGAATTTTTATACGAACAGAATGCGCATCAACAATAGGCATTAAACCTAAATTTGCTTTTTCAATACCTTTACCAATCGATCCTGCATTTTGAGGATCAAAGGGAGTGATTAATAATTGACGCGCTTCGGGAGCAGAAATCGAAGCAACATCTTTTAGACGCATAGGGCTTCCATAGACTTCTATCATCACATGCTCAACCATTCCCGGATTGGCACGGCCCGTACGAATATTTTTCAAATCATTCTTTAAATGTTCGATTGCCGTTATCATTTTGGTTTTAGTTTGATCAACTATGCTCATATTAACTCCTATTATCTATCTAGCTTGTTAGCTTCATGACCAATTTCTCCATCATCAACTAAAGTTCCATGGCTATAATCTGTTAAAACATGGTCTAATCTATTTTCAAATAGACGCTTCATGTTAAACACAAAGATAGGAATTTGATGATTTCTACATAAAGCAATAGCAGTAGCATCCATGACTTGTAATTTTTCTGCAAGCACTTGAGAATAAGAAATTCGATCATATTTGACAGCTTGGGTATTTTTTAAAGGATCCTGATTATAAATCCCATCTACCTTAGTTGCTTTAAGCAGTAAATTTGCTTGTATTTCACTTGCTCTTAAAGCTGCAGCTGTATCTGTTGTAAAATAGGGGTTGCCTGTTCCTCCGACGAAAATGACAACAATCCCCTCTTCTAAATATTGCAAAGCTTTACTCCATTGATAAGACTCTGCTACTTTTGGACAGTCTAAGGCACTCATCACGCACGTTTTGACTTCTAAACTTATTAAAGCTTGTTGAAGAGCGATGCCATTTAAAAGCGTTGCAAGCATCCCCATATGGTCTGCAGGAACACGAGGCATTCCATTTGCTTTAAGGTTTATTCCTCTGAAAATATTTCCTCCTCCAATCACAATTCCTAATTGAATTCCCAATTGTTGAATTTGTTGAATAGATTTAGTAATTTGAAGGCAAGCTTGTTGCTGGATACCAAAGCCTTGGTTACCAATCAACGTTTCTCCCGATAACTTGAGTAAAATGCGCTTGGGAAAGATGCTCATAAAATCCTTAGAAAAGGTAAAAATAATTTAAAATCCTTAAAAAGCTCTAGCTAAACTTTCCATTTGTAGATCAATACTGCGTTTAACTTCTTATAAAGCTCTTTTTTTTCAATGACAACTTTTTTGAAAGTTAAAACTTTAAGGAAGCATTAATTGCCTCTTTATTGACAAAAATCGCATGCATTGAAATAAATTTTGGAAACAATTTTTTCACAAGCACTTCTTTATGATGAAACTATTAAGAAATTAAAAGATGTGCTTATGTTAAAAACCCGGAATCAATAGGCAAGGTCTTTTTCAAGCTTATTTAGATACTGCTCAAATTGAGCAAGCCAAAATGTCTTTTCGTTAAAATCAGTCAAAAACCATTATTTACTACATAAAAAAAGTCTATGAGTTAACTCATCAAAATGGCACTTATCTTGTCGAATTAATGAAAATTTATTTAGCAGACAAGTTTTTCAAGTAAGCAGCTTCTCTATTCATCGATATTAATCCCTAACCCGGAGAATATCAATTTAGTTTAAAAAAGAGGCGTATGAGACTCTGGCAAAAGGAATACCCCCTTTCAATAGGCCACTAACGCTTATATATATAGAAAAAGCATTTAAACTAGTCCTGTTTAATAAATCATATAAAAAGCAAATTATCAGCTAATTCTTAAGTAAATAAAACATTTACCGATGTGAGTAGTTTAGAAGATTTAGAAGAAAAAATAAGTAGTACTTCTTTTATTTAGCTTCCTAAATTTTTGATTTATATCATTTTGAAAAATGTCATCTCAAACCCTATATTGATTATTTTCAGTATTCTAAAGATCTGTGAAGAAAGGGAGTAGTTAGTGCCTTAAATCCGCTATTCTCCTAAGAATATCTATTGATGCCATGCGTTCTTTTTCTTCTTCTAAAGAAAGATTATCGAAAAAATGAACCAAATATCCATATTTTTTTTCATTACTAATATATTGATCGACATTTTTTTCACGCGCCTTCCTAGAAAAAATGACAAACTCATAATCCTCTGATCCATCAATATAGCTTAGGTGATCAAAATATTTAGACTGAATTAGATAGGTGCAATGAACAACAGGAACTTTGAAAACACCAATCTTTTCATATGATACGATTTTTAAATAGTCGGGATGATAACCGTAATATCCCGTTTCATCAATTGCACAAAAAAAATTACTATAATAATTATTAGTTTCTAAAGATCGTAACAAGGGCGCAATAATAGGCTTATCTTGTTTGATAAGGTCTGTTAAAGTATCAGCTGTAATAAAATTATCACAATCAACAACAAAATAATAATCTGACTTTAAAAGCTTGGCATGTTCCAAACTGTCATTTCTAATTTTTGCCAAAATTTTAAATCTTTCTGGAGTCCACTCATGAGGGCGATTTGTTAAAACTGTGTTCAAATCTTGTTTAACAAAAATGACATCTTTATATAAATTTCCTTTTTCTTTAACCCAGGCTTCCAAAATTTCCTGAGTCTTATCAACATTGTTGTTAGTATGAATATAAATTGAGATACATTTCTTATCATAATCTAAATGTTCAATACAAGTTAAGAACGCAGGAAGTGTGTGTTCTTTATTACGAGCTAATAAGGCTAAAAGTACTGTTTGTTGATCACTGGGATGTAAATCTACAGCCATTAGCTGACCCATAAAAATATATAAAAATAAAAAAAGCTGTACTCTTCGAAAAAATGAATAAAACATAGGAGCTATTGGTGAAGGATTGTTTAAAAAAACTATAAATCTAATAAAATTGAAAAATAAGCCTAATCATTTCCACCACTCATGGATCTATCACACCAATTCCAAGTCCAGTAATGATTTTTACTAACAACTATCGAATCTTGACGATAAACAGGTCTTGTTAATGATGAGTGAGAAGGCGTAACCAAGCAAGTAGATTGATCATGAACAGGATTAAATAATGTGTAAAGATAATCAAATGGAACAGTGATTTCAGCTCTTCCTTGCACTCTTGTATGCCAAACAGAATCATGAGTCGCTGCCATTGATAATTCGATAAAATCTCCAAGTGTTGCTAATATTCTGGCTTTTCCACCAATGGTGTGATGCTTTTGATCATGGAAAAAAAAATTCTGGTCATGAGACCGTCTATAATAATATGGTCCAGCAGCAACATAAAGACCAATACCCTGACAACAAGAAGGTTTGACAAGCCAGGTACCAATTTCAGTGTCTAAGCCAGACCAAACATATCCACGCTCCCGCAATGTTGCAAAATAACTACCAGAATAGTCAAAAAGACAACATTGATCCCATCTGTTTTTATTGATAGGAAGGTAGCCATTGACTCTAAATTCAACACAATCTCCTAAAAGTTCAACTCCTAATCCTAATTGATTTAAATCCCAGCCATTAAAACGTCGATAGTCGTAATAACCATTCAACCCAACCATCCATCCGTTATACGAAAAATGGCGCAGCCCAATTCCTACGCTTCCTCCCCACTTACCCTGATCAAAAAGAAATGCTTTTCCATCTAAAAAAATCTGAAATGGGCGACAGGAAGAAAAAAAGGGAAAAATCATCCCACCAAATGTCCCATAGCTTTTTTGGCAACCCAAACTTTTACCAAATGTATAACTCAAATTTAAGACTACCAAATTTTTTGCATCATTCCGATTTTCTCTAGAAAAATAAGCTTCTTTCTCGATATTATTAGGAAAATTTCCTAATGTTATTTCTGAGCATGAAGGAGCGGGATTTTCTTGATGATCTGAAATAAAAACACTTTCTTCAAGCTCAGAGTCTAAAGTTGAATGACCTTCACTAAAATTAGCCACAACTAAATAAGGAAACAGTATTAACAAAATTAAATATGAATATTTCATTTAAAAACCTCTGGTTTTATTGCTTGAGATAATGATATTGTTGGTAATCTGATCCCCATGTTCCTTTATTCAATATCACATAAAAAATAATTGAATCTTACTTATTCTTATGAACTACGTCAATCGATTATGCAAACTTAGAGAAAAACTATCTTCTTTGCCTTGCGATGTACTCTTAATTGAACATCCCACCCACATTCTCTATTTAACAGGATTGGAATTATCTGCCGGGAAAATTCTAGTTAGCGAAAATCAAACATGTTTGATTGTGGATGGGCGATATTTTGAAATTTGCAACCAACAAACTCTTTATCCTGTCCTTCTTCTTCACGAATCTTCTCTCACAAATTGGTTAAAAGAATACCAATTAAAAAATTTGGGGATAGATCCAGAGACAACAACTTTTGGAAGATACTCTTTTTTATCTAGCTCTCTTTCTTCATGCACTATCATCCCTATTCCTTCTCCCTTACAAGAAATGCGTTTAATTAAAGATGAACAAGAGATTATTTATTTAAAAGAATCGGCAAAACTAGCTTTAGAAGGGTATCATTATTTAAAAACTTTACTCCAAGTAGGAGTAACAGAGGCAGAATTAGCCTTTGAATTGGAATTTTTCTGGAAAAAAAAGGGAGCGAAACAATTAGCCTTTGATCCAATTATTGCCTTTGGCTTTAATAGCTCAAAGCCTCATTATCGAGCTGATAAAGAAATTTTACAGGCTGACATGCCTGTGTTAATTGATATTGGAGTTGTCGTTCATCATTATCACTCGGATATGACTCGAGTTGATTTTTTTGGGAATGTTTCTGAACAAATTCAGTCTATTTATTCTATTGTTGAGGAAGCAAAGCATCAAGCAATGCATTTATGCAAACCAGGCACTTTGATAGGAGAACTCGACAATACTGCGCGCTCTTTCATTGAATCCAAAGGATATGGCGATTATTTTACCCACAGTCTTGGACATGGAGTTGGTTTAGATATCCACGAATCTCCTACCATTCGACGCTCAGGCCCATTTAGTGATTATCCCTTACAAGCAGGAATGGTCATCACGATTGAACCGGGAATTTATCTTAAAGAAGTTGGAGGCGTACGATTAGAAGATACTCTTTTGATTACAGAAACGGGTTACGAGATTCTGACTCAATAGTCATTACAAAATATATTCATTATCTATAAAAAAATTAGAAAATAATTGATTACTTCATTAAGTTAACCCAATCTTAACTAACTAACAGCAAATTATTTACTTTTTCTTAATTAAAATAGTTGTTACAATTTTATTAAATAAAAAAATTTCCTGGCTTAAACATGTTTAGTTTCCGACAAAAAATTTTTATTAGCTATGTATTTGTCTTTTGTATCTTCATTATTCCTTTGTTTCCTTTAGTTTCTCATTGGGTTCATCGAATTATCATCAAAGGGATGGAAAATCGTGCTTCGGAAATTATAGCTCATATTCAAGATGCTCCTAATAAAGAGACTTTAATCAAACGCTTAAAAGATCAAAAAAGTAATATTTTCTTTCGCATGGGAATTATCAGTGAGGAAAGTAAAGTATTATACGATTCTCACGTTAAACGTATTCTAGGGCCTAAGTTTCATCAGAATTATGTCCTAGATCATCCTGAAGTTCGTGAAGCATTTGATTGCGGATTAGGTTTTCACGAAGCATATTCCAAAATTCTTCAGCAAAAGTTTACTTATTTTGCTAAATCGTTTGGTTATCAGAATAAAACATACGTTTTGAGAACCGCCTTTCCTCAGCAATATGTCGATGAAATGACTCGAGATTTTGAAATTGGTTTCTTGGTATTTGCAACTGCGATTTTACTTTTATTTAGCATGATCACATGGATTGCCATGAACCATTTAACAAAACCTATTCAAAAAATCATCCAATCAGCTAGATCTTATCAAATGGGAGGCCAACAAAGCTTTTCAGAGATAGATACAAGTAATTTAAATCCTAAAGATGATTTTACAAAATTAGCTCTTACTCTCAATAGCCTATCAGCAAAAATTAGAAATCATATTCATATTTTAACGCAAGAGCGAGATGAGAAAGAAGCCATCTTAGAATCACTTGTGGAAGGAGTAATTGCCGTTGACCGTACAATGTGTATCGCTTATGCAAATCACATGGCAATCAAATTTATTGGATTAAATCAACTTGATTTAATAGGTCAAAAATTTTCTTCTCTAAACCAAGAAAAATACTTAACACTATTAAGACAATGTCAGGAAGAAGAAAAGCCTTTAACACATACTTTAGAAATAACTATCGAGGGAAAAAAACTTTATCTTGATATTGTTGCGGCTCCCAAAAGGAATAACAGTGGAGCAATACTTGTTCTACAAGATAAAACAGCGCACTATAAAATATTTGAAATGCGAAGAGATTTTATTGCTAACGCTTCCCATGAATTAAAAACGCCTATTACTATTATCCGTGGATTTGCTGAAGCACTTTACGATAATCCGGGGCTACCTCAAGATATTCAAAATGAAATTACCACTAAAATTGTCCGTAACTGTAAGCGCATGACGGCTCTTATTAAAGATTTATTAACCTTAGCAGATATTGAGAACATTCCTTCTTCTCGCTTAAGCTTATGTGATCTTTTTGATTTAACAACTCGTTGTCAATCTATGCTTCATGAAATATTTCCTGATGCCGAAGTGAATATCGAAACGTCAAGCGATGACATTAAATTAATAGTAGATGAAGATTTATTCGAACTAGCGATCATGAACTTGATTGAAAATGCTGCGAAATATTCTTCAAGGCCGGCACATATTTTTGTCAAATTAAACGATTTATCCGATCATATTGTGATTGAAGTTTCGGATCAAGGTATCGGCATTCCGCTTGCCGATCAAGAGCATATTTTTGATCGTTTTTACACGGTAGATAAAGCTCATTCTCAAAAAATGGGAGGATCAGGGCTTGGACTTTCTATCGTTAAAACAATTATTGAAAAACACTTTGGTACAATTACCTTAAAATCTGAATTAGGTAAAGGATCGACTTTTACGATTATCCTTCCTAAATCAAGTCGTCCAGAAGTGGAATTCTAAAGATTTTATTTACCGAAAATAGTGAGATTTCCCACAATGCGAGAAAACACTTGATAGGGAGATTTGATGACTAATGATGTTCGCTTAACTTCAGATTTAATTCACGAAGCCCAAAACAAAATTGATCAGATTAGACAAGAAATAGGAAAAGTTGTTGTTGGGCAAGCATTTTTGATCGATTGTTTATTAATTGGTCTATTTGCTGATGGCCATCTTCTCTTAGAAGGTGTACCTGGTCTTGCTAAAACCCTTGCTGCCACCACATTTTCTAAAATCATTGACTGTCAATTTAAAAGAGTTCAGTTTACTCCTGATCTTTTACCTGCAGACTTAATTGGAACCCCTATCTATAATCCTAAAGAGGGAACTTTTAGTATCAAGCAAGGCCCTATTTTTACCAATATTCTACTTGCTGACGAAATCAATCGCGCCCCTGCTAAAGTTCAATCCGCCTTACTAGAAGTCATGCAAGAAAAACAAGTGACAATTGGAGGAGAAACATTTGAGGCCCCTCGACCTTTTTTAGTTTTAGCGACTCAAAATCCAATTGAGCAAGAAGGAACCTATCCTTTAGCTGAAGCACAAACTGATCGTTTTATGATGAAAATTTTGCTTACTTACCCATCACGGGCAGAAGAAAAAGAAATTCTCAAACGTATTGGATCTTTATCCCCCTTACCCGCTATTTCAGCCATTCTTAGTGCAGAAGACATTCTTTTTTTTCGAAAGCTTGTCAATGAAGTCTACTTAGATGAGAAAATTTTTGAGTATATCTTAGATATTATTCACACAACGCGTAAACCCGAAGATTATCAATTAGGACAGATCAAAGGGTTACTCGAATATGGGGCTTCTCCAAGAGCCACCTTAGCATTAAAACAAGCTGCGAAAGCGCATGCTTTTATTAGAGGGCGTTATTTTGTAAATCCACAAGATATTAAAGATGTGTGCCTTCCCATTTTAAGACATCGTTTACGACTTTCTTATGAGGCTGAAGCCGAGAATTTAACAACAGATGCTGTCATTCGACAAATTTTAGATACGCTGCCTATCCCATGAATCCAACTCTACTAGAAATTTTTCAACATATCCGCCGCATCCAAATTGAAACAACCCGTAATGTAGATGATCTTTTTGCAGGAATTTACCGCTCAGCTTTTAAAGGTCGCGGCTTAGAATTTGAAGATGTTAGAGAATATCAACCAGGTGATGATATTCGAAGTATTGACTGGAATGTCACAGCTAGACTTCAAACACCCTATTTAAAAAATTTTCGAGAAGAAAGAGAGCTCACAGTGATGTTGGTAGTTGACATCTCTGCCTCGTCTCATTTTAGCCATATCAAACAGTTAAAAAGTGAATTAATTGCAGAAGTTGCTGCTTTATTAGCTTTTTCAGCTATTAAAAATCAAGACAATGTGGGATTGCTTCTATTTTCCAATCAAATAGAACTTTACTTAAAACCTAAAAAAGGGCTTCGACATGTTTTGAGAGTTATTCGTGAGCTTCTATTTTTTCAGCCTCAGTATCGGGGAACAGATCTTCAAAAAGCTTTAAGATTTTTAGGAAACGTCCAGAAAAAACAATCAACTTGCTTTCTAATTTCAGACTTTTTGACACAACCTTTATTTCATGCAATTCATATCACCGCCAAAAGACATGAACTTATCGGAATTCAACTCTATGACGAATATGAACAAATTTTCCCCTCTATGGGATTAATTTCATTATATGATTTAGAATCAAATAAAAAAGCATTAATAGATTCATCTGACAAGTCCTTACAAAAGTTTTATCAAGAGTCATCAAAATATAGACAACAATTATGGCAAAAAACATTTGCCAAAGCTGGCGCAGCATGGATTTCAATTCGAACAGATGAATCTTCTACTCAAGCATTGTATAACTTTTTTAAATTTAGGCATAAAAAGTGAGTTTTTGGATCCGATTCATCCTATTATTCCCTATATTCCTTCAAGCAGAATTAACATGGAATACTATCCAAAATGATATTTCTATTGGATTAGAATTTTCTTCAGAACATATAACCTTAGAGCAGCCTTTGGTCGTGAAGGCGAACATACATTCTCCCTCTTCTGATAAAATGAATAAAAATAGGCTTATCCATCAATTGACACATTCATTTAATCCCCTTCAGCCAGTTTTTGCAATCCAGGAAGTTGTTCAAACATTTCAAGAAGAAAATCAAAAACAACGTACAAGCTTTTCTCTTATTCTTTCTCCATTGCAAGTTGGAGAAATTCCTTTCTCTTTTTTAAATATTTTATTTGAAACAACAAAGAAAGATAAAATCAAAAATATTTTTACCCCCATTTTTTCTATCGAAGTGGCAAATTCCGAAGAATTGGATAAACAATTCTTACCTATTGCACCCTTATTCTCCATTGATCGTCAATTTCCTTTAACATTAACAGAGCGTAACCGAATTGATATCTACGAAAATAAAAAACAACTGGATTTAGAAGCAGAAAGAAATCAAAAAATTTTTTCAGAAAGGACGGTTCCTTGGCTAACAATCCTGCTGTTATTGTGTTTACTGTTTGCCTGGTATGGACGAAATATATTTTTCCTCAGGCATATAACTTTGCTTTCAGAAAAATTCCCAGAATTAAACGCTCAACAAACTTTATTGCTATTAAAACAAGAACAATTTCCCCAACAAGGTTTATACAAATCTTTTTACACACAACTTCAAGATTTACTTTTATCGTATTTAGAAAAGCATTTAAAGATGCGCTTAAAATCTTTCACTGCAGAAGAGTTACATTTTCAACTTATTCAATCTAATTTTTCCCCCACATGGATTGATCCCATTATCAACTTTGTAAAAAAAGCCAATCAAATTAGATTTTCTAATGATCCTCTCATAAATATAGAATGGGAGATGGATGAAAAACTTGTGAAAACAATTGTTTTTTCTCACCCGTCCAACAATCATTTTTAGCGTATCTCTCTAAAATCTTCTCATTTTACTTCTGATGAAAATAAAAGAGCTTTCTAGTTGAAAGTCATTAGAACAAACAAAGAACATCTATTTTTTGCACAGAAAGGAACAAGCCTCGCTCGTAACTCGGATAAAAAAAGAGAAATGCATAAAAAAAAGACTAAAATTTAAGGGAAATCTATTTAGCAAAGGTCTCAATTATTTCTTTTATCAATAGAAAAAAAATTAGTGATTGAAGCTCATTCTAAACGAACGACCTCAATCACCAATATAAGAAACAATTTTGAAAATCGGTACGTTCTAAAAATTAGAAACGATAACCGAGACCACCACCGACTTTAAATCCATTCAAGTTAACTTTGTGATGATGGCTAACATAATCACTGCTATTATGAGAATGGAACTTAAACTCTTGGAATACATAATCTACAAATACGTCAGCGAAAACATTTTCTGCCAAAGAGTAGTAAGCACCTAGTTGCACAATACCGCCCCATGTTTGCTTTTTACTTGTTTCATGAACAAAAGAAGAATGATTTTTAACTCTTACCCAATTGTAAGAAGCACCTGCTCCGACATATAAACTTGCATACGGATTGATATTGAATAAATATTTGACACCCAAAGTTAATGGGATCATACGAAGTTTTGTTCTATCATGGTCGCCAATCGAGTGGCCTTTCTTTTCAAATCCGCTTATGCCAACCCATCCACGCCAGTTATTGCAAAAACTTTTAGAAAGCTCAATTTGGTAGTCTGCCCATCCATTTCCATAAATATGCCTAACTTTTTTAGAACAAGGACGGAAGTAAGCAACTCTAGCTTCTACTGCTACATCATCTAAGAATGAAAATGAGCCATAAGAAGGATCACATGAGCCACAATCATTCCATGCTTGTACAGTACTTGAGGCGCTGAAAATAGCTACTGCAGCTAAAAATGTTGAGAAGAAAAGTTTCATATATATCGCCTTTTTAAGGGTTACAGAGAAATTTTTTTAGGCTTTGCGCATTTTTTCCGACTATATAAATTGATTCCAAAAAATGCAAGAGCCAATTTTTTCTCCTTTATAAATAAAAGAAAAACAAACAATCGGCCCAAACACAATTTATCAATAAATCATTTATTATTAAAGCCTAAGATAGACGACGTTTAAAAAGCCACTTTGCGCAAGCTAATGTAAAAATGGCCATCAAAAACATAGGCCATAAATTTTGAAAAACAATATTTAAAGGCATGTTTTTCAAAAAAACCCCTTTCACAATCACTAAAAAATAGCGAAGAGGGTTAAGTAATGTCACGGTTTGTAACCAAGATGGCATATTTTCAATCGGTGTAGCAAATCCAGATAACATCACAGATGGACTCATAAAAACAAATGTTCCTAAAATGGCTTGCTGCTGAGTCATACAAAGAGAAGAAATAAATAACCCTACTCCTACTACTGCACTAATAAATATAAATAAGCTTAAATATAAAATTGCAACCGAACCTGTAAAAGGAATTTGAAAAATAAAAACTGCAGCTAAAAGAATTATTGTTCCTTCTATCATCCCAATTAATAAAGCAGGAATTGTTTTACCCACCAAAATTTCCATGGGTTGAAGAGGAGAAACGAGTAACTGATCAAACGTCCCTAACTCTCTTTCTCGAGCGACAGATAAAGCTGTCACAATTAACCCCACCAACATTGTTAAAATTCCCATTAAATTGGGAACATTAAACCATTCATACAATAAATTGGGATTAAACCAATGACGCATGATGAGCTCAGAAGAAGAAACTGAAAATCCCGCCTGTTGGGTATAATCATGATTAAATTGATCAATCACTCTTGCGACATAGCCTTGAACAATTTGAGCTGTATTGGATTTTCTTCCATCTAGAATCAATTGGACGTCTGTTGCTTGCTCTTTTTTCAAGTTGCGAGAAAATTGTTCATCTAAGTGAATGACTAACATCACTTTTTGCTTATCTAGGAGTTCTTTAATTTCATGGACAGATTTCAGGTAATAAATAGGAGTAAAGGTACGCGAATCATGAAATCGTTGTAATAATTCAAATGAAGATGGTCCCCTATCAAGATTGAGAATGCCGATCGGTACATTTTTTACTTCTAATGTGCCAGCGAGTGCGAAAACAAATAGCTGAATAAGGGGAGGAACAATTAAAATAAATCGACTCTTTTTATCTCGCCAAACAGCTAAAAGTTCTTTAATAATTAAAGCTATAATACGAGCAATCATTCGTTTTTCCTAATCGAGTCTTTTCACTGTTTTTTTAGCAGTTAACAAATAAATCACACAGCCAATCAGTAACATCACTCCTGTATTGGGAATGATAAGTTTCCAAATGTTACCAACTAAGAAAATCGTTTGTAAACTAGAAACAAAATATCGAGCTGGAATCAAATAGGTAATCCAACGAATAGGTGCTGGCATACTAGAAATTTCAAAAATAAAACCTGACAAAATAAAAGCCGGTAAATATGAAGCAACGATCGCCGCTTGTGCTGCAGTAAATTGATTTTTTGTTAGCGTGGAAATTAGCAGGCCCAATCCCAAAGCTGTCCAAAGAAAGATGGTTGTGACAAATCCGAGTAGTAGCCAAGAGCCTCTTAAAGGAATGTGATAAAAAAAGACTGCGATACACACACAGACAGTCATAGCAAACATTCCTAGAATGAAATAGGGTACGAGTTTACCAATTAATAATTCTGTAATTGTTACAGGAGTGGACATCAAAGCTTCCATTGTCCCCCTTTCCCATTCTCTTGCCACAACCAAAGCGGTCAAAAGTGTTCCAATTAGGGTCATAATAATCGCTAAGGATCCTGGAATTAAAAAATTTCGACTTTCTAATTCTTCATTAAACCAAAATCTTGGCAAAGGACGAACAAATGGAATCTTTTGGTTAGACTGAATTGTTGATTCTTGAATAAGCCAGTTTTGCCATGCTCCTAGAATATAGTTTTGAACGAAGCTAGCTGTATTTGGTTCACTCCCATCCGTTAAGACTTGAATAGGAGCCTTATTGCAAGAACGCATTTTAAAGGAAGAAAAATACGAAGGAACAATGACAATTCCTTTAATAGAACCAGCAACCATAAGCGTATTTAAAGTATGTCTATCATGAGCCACAGTGACTTCAAAAAAACGAGAATCTTTTAAAGTTTGAGCAAAACTTTGTGCATCTGGGGAAGTATCTTCAAGAATCAATCCTATTTTAATATGATTGGCATCAAGTGAGACTCCATACCCGTAAAGAAATAAAAGTATCAGAGGCAGGATCAAGCTGATAGAAAGACTGCTTGGATCTCTCACAATTTGAAAAAATTCTTTGATTATCAATGCTTTTAAACGAATAAAAGAATTTATATTCATGTTGAATTCTCTTTTTCGTATTCTTCAATAAGGTGAATAAAAGCATCTTCAAGTGTTGGGTAGGGATTTTGAACTGTTTTTGCAATGCTTTTTAAATTCTCTGGAGTTCCCACCTGAATTAAACGACTTCGATAAATTAAGCCAATTCGATCACAGTACTCCGCTTCCTCCATAAAATGTGTTGTTACCATTACCGTCACACCTTTTTTAACAAGGCCATTAATGTGATTCCAAAACTCTCGACGGGTAATAGGATCAACGCCTGAAGTTGGCTCATCTAAGAAAAGAACTTTGGGATAGTGCATTAAGGAACATGATAAGGCTAAGCGTTGTTTTAACCCTAATGGGAGGGTTTCTGCAGATTTATTTAAATAGTCTTGCAATCCAAAAATAACAATCATCTGATCGATCATTTTTTGACGATGTTTTCCTCTTAAGTTGTAAATACCTGAGAAAAAATTTAAATTTTGAGAAACACTTAAGTTTCCATATAAAGAGAATTTTTGAGCCATATACCCGATTTGAGAACGCACTTTTCCAGGGGCAAGCTGTAAATTTAATCCATTTACAATGGCAGAACCCGCAGTCGGTTTGAGTAATCCACACATCATTTTAAATGTCGTCGATTTCCCAGCTCCATTAGGACCTAATAATCCAAAAATTTCACCTTCCTCGATTGTAAAATTAATATGATCTGCGGCTGTAAACGCCCCAAATTTTTTAACAAGATCTCTTGCTTGGATAATTTCTTTTTGGGAACCGGAAATTTGAGGAATCTGCAATGCTAAAGGTGAGGGTCCTTTCGGTCCCCCACCTAAAATATCGACAAAGGCATCTTCAAAACGAGGTAGGATTGGGATGACAGTTGCAGATAATCCTGCTGGTAAAGATAAGGGATTCAACTCTACATTAGAATTTTCTGTCACAAGGCGAATATCATTTCCTTGAATTATCCCATCTTTAACAAAAGGTTGATTTAAAATATGCGTGAGAATTTCTCGTCGATTTCCTTGTAAATGAGTGAGTTTGAATGTACGACCTCTGACCCGTTCCGCAAATTCATAAGGAGAACCATGATAAAGTAACTGACCTTCATTTAACAAAATGACAGAATCGCATTTTTCGGCTTCATCTAAGTAAGCAGTACTCCACAAAACTGTTATTCCATTAGTAATTAAATCCTGAACCATTCTCCATAATTCGCGACGAGAAATTGGATCTACCCCAACATTGGGTTCATCTAACAATAATAATTGAGGTTTGCGAAGCAACGTGCAAGCTAATCCTAATTTCTGTTTCATTCCTCCTGATAAAGCTCCAGCCAATCGTTTGGTGAATGGCTTTAATCCAGTAAAATCAAGAAGTTTATCAAATATTTCTTTTCTTTCTTCTTTTTCAAGACCTTTTAAATCGGCATATAGTGCGAGATTCTGATCAACTGTCAGATCTTCATATAAACCAAATTTTTGAGGCATATAACCAATGAGCGAATGAATATGTTTTGCTTGTTGAACGGTATCGTATTTAGCAACTGTGATAGAGCCACTAGAAGGTAAAAGCAAACCAGCAATTAAACGAAGTAAGGTTGTCTTACCAGCTCCATCTGGACCGGCAATCCCAATCATTTTTCCAGGCATAAGCTTAGCACTGAGAGAAGATAAAGCAGGAGGATGGTTGGGATCAAATATTTTAGAAACATTCTGAAGGAAAACTAAAGCTTCCGTCACAGGATTTCCTTAGTTTGTTTTTTTAATCGAAGTGTTACGGGCATTCCTTGACGCAATCCTTTATCAGGATTTTCAGCAATAATTCGTAAACGATACACTAAGTCTGTGCGTAATTTAGTTGTTTCTACTGATTTGGGGGTAAATTCAGCTACGGGAGAAATAAATCCAATATGCCCCTGATAAACCTTTCCTTCTTTTGTATCAGTGAATATTTCAACCATCATACCGGGATAAATCTCTCCTAGTTCAGGCTCTGCTACAAACGATCTAATCCAAATCGGAGAAATCAATGACAGAATATAAACAGGATCTGCTTCCCTTACGATAGAACCCGGCTCTCTGATACGTGTTAAAATCGTTCCATCATTGGGAGCGTAAATTTCTGTATCTTGTAAATTAGTCAAAGCAACTCCTAAAGCTGCTTGTGCTTCTTTTAAATTTGCCAATAAGACGTCACGAGAAGATAGAGTATCTTCATATTCCTCACTTGAAATCGCTCCAGTTCCAATTAGTGTACGTCTTCGTTCTATCAACTGTTCGGTATTTTTTAAAGAGGCTTCAATTGATTCTACCTGAGCTTTGGCTTGTAAAACTAAATCGACATAAGGCTGTTTATCAAGAGTGGCTATTAATTGTCCAACAGAGACAAACTCTCCTTCTTGATAAGACATCTGATCCACTCTTCCTTTTACTCTAAATCCCAAATCAACTTGTCTCACATCGACATTCCCATAGAGAGTAATAGAATCCTCACCCTCTTTTTTTTCTAAAAAATAATGAAAGTAAATATGAGCTACCGCTGCCAAGATAAAAAGGAAAAGACAAATTAAAGCAAATCGTTTCACAAATCAACCTATTGTCATTTAGACTTTTTTCATTAAATTTATTCTCAATTGACATAATCTTTTATGCAAGAAAAGTCAAAGATTAAAAATAAAACTCATTTTGTTGCTCACGAAAATTTATTTATTTCGCTGATAAAGGAAAGACTTCCCCCCATTCGAGTTTTTTAGCTATCTTGTATTCAAGAGGAGTTCGCTTGGAAATCGTTTCTTGTTGAATTCCGTTTGGAGTGCACAACGTAAACAGACTATGGCCGGATCGATGTTGAGGATGGCGTAAAATGCGGGCAGGTGGTAATAAAAGAGAGGACTTAGAAACAACAATATAGGAAAATTTTTCATCTTCGTAATTTAAAGTTCCTCCCTTCAAACGCCTGTGGAAAGAACTTCTTTCGATACGAGCTGCAAAATGGCACCAATCTCCTCTCAGAATCGGACATTTTAAGGCATGAGAGCAAGGAGCTACGATGTGTCCTCCCATATCGATTAATATTTGGCGAATAAGTCGAATCCTTTCAAAACCAGTCGGAGTCCCAGGTTCGATGATCACCAAAATTTCTTTTGTGGCTTGCCAACACTTCTGTAACACCGGAAAAATCGAGGCAGAAGATAATTCGCCTATTGAATAGGAAAGAGTAACCATATCATGCACCGGAAGCTCCTCTAATAGCTCAAGGTCCCCTATTTTCCATTGGCAATTTTGAAAAACAGCTAATTCTTTCCTCTGAGCTAATTTTTGACCCAGTAGAGCTAAAGCCTGGTCTTTTTCAAATAAAGTTGCCGTTTGCAAAGGAAAAATTTGTGTAGCAGCCCACAGAGTTGTTCCAGGACCTGCTCCTAGATCTAATAAAGAATGAATAGATAGGCCGTTGACTGTTTTTTTAATTTGATTGAGCGTTTGATAAACAGCAGCATAAGTGGCTGGTAGACGTGTAGCTAAATAAGAGAGGCGTTGCTGATCATTAGTCATGAACTGCTTTTTTTGGTGGGAGCGGTAACGATCTGTTAATACTTCTCTTGCATTTAGCAGTTCATTCCAACCTGCCTGTTCTAACGCTTCAATCACACCATTTTGTAGATCTTCGGGAAGTTGCATGTTTTATTACCTAAGCATGTTTCTTTCGTTTTTTTATTCAATAAGGAAAAAAGATTAATCATAAGGCTTTTTATCCGTTTTAGTCAGTTTAAAGTTAAGTAATTCGTTACTAATTCCTGGTTTTTGCTTTCCTTGAAAAGCTTCAATGAACTGAGCTCCGATATCGGCAGATTTTTCATTCCGCTTGACCAAAATAGCCTCTACCATCTCTTCGTTTCCAAAAATCGCTAAAAGTAATTCCCGAGAAGCAAGTTGAATCTCGATTTGCGGTTTTTCTGTATGCTTGATAAAGTTGAGCAACGAATAATAACCTTTCTCTTGATTACGTTGTGAAAGGGCAATTTTTTCATCTGTTCCTTCTTTTGTTTGCAATTCTTTCAACTTTTTTTTTGTTATAGTTCCTTTTAATATATGATAAAAAGCTTGTTGTAATACAGGATCTTCTAAACGAATACGTTGAATATCTTCGATTTGCCTAATTTTATTGATTTTATTTAATTTTTCCGCAGCTGCCATGAAGTCATCTAACATTTCGTGCACAAAATTGGGACGTTGACTTTCAAACTTTTTGTAAAAAGCTGCTTGCCCATACAAAATTTTGATTAAATCCTCTGTTATTTGACGTATTTGTCGAAAAACTTCTGGGTTTTTCTCCCGATTTTCCTTGTTAAAAAACATTGTAAAGGAGAGTTGACGCTGGGAAGGTTCATATTCTGCATGGAGATTCCTTTGATGCAAATTCAAAGCCTGTCGCTCATCTTCTTCTAAATAGACTTGATATTGCCGCTGAACAACAATTGTAGATTTAAATTTTTCTAATTTTTCCACTGTGATAACAGCTGTCATTAGAATAAGTATTAAAACGAGAGGTAACACATTCATATCAGCCCTCGGAAGAATAAAAAATATAATTTTGGCTAGAGGGTAAGACAAACGCAAACATTAGAGTCTTCGTTTCGATTTTACCTGCTCGTTTATTTAGCGCTTGGGGATTAGTAGCCACGCGAACTTCTAAACGCAATATGGAAGGCATTTGTGAATAGGTTTTAAACCATTCTTGATGCCATCGATTTTTTTCTGGGGTTTTCTTTTCAGGATATGGTTGCATAGGATCAATCGAATGATTATTAGAAGGGCGCCCAGGGGCAGCGTAAAAGCCAAAATTGATACTTGCCACATTTTCTAATAAAATTTCTTTTTGCATCTCTTGATAAGGTTTGTCTGAATAAATTGGCCACATAGCCAAAGCAAGTCGGTGTTGTTGATCAACATACAGCCTAGCTAATATGTCGTTAGAAAAATTAGGATTAGCTCGCGTTTCGTTATTAAAAGTAAAAATGAGACTAGGGGCATTAGAAATATGATCGTCAGAAGGTTGAGTATAAAAATAAAATCGTCTAACAGTGCCTTGATTTTCATTCACAAGTCGTTGAAATAAATAATTTAAACGAGTTTCCGTGTAACGCATTTGAAAACTTTCTTTTTCTCTTTCCTCCGTCCAACTATCAATCAAAGAAAGCTCTCGAAAAAAACCAAAGATAAGTGTCAGTAAAAGGGAAAGCAACAACATGGCAATTAATGTTTCAAGCAAAGTAAAATATTGTTTGCGATGCTTAACAACCTCAGAAGAACGCTCTCTAGCTCTTCCTTTATTCAGTAGCATGTTCTTTTTCAGGAACATCTTTTTCCTCAGAATTTAAAGGTTTTTTGAGCCCTGATTTAAAAGCTTTCGCGCCTCGATCAATGTAAATATGATAAGTATAATCAAACGAACTTTCTTGCTTTTTATCTTGTAGTTGAATGACCAATTCAACTAAATATTTTTTAGCTGTTTTAATATCTTTTTCGGAAGACAGAAAACACAGGGAATAAACAGCTTCATACCCAATTTCCTCCAGTTTTTTTTTTAATTCTTCTTCTTCAAAGGGAGCTTGAAACCGGGCCAAAATTTGATCGAGAGAAATCATCTGTTTGTATAATTTTTCAATTAAATCGGCATGAATTAGATGAACAAGGTGATCACGTTGATTGACTCGTATAATATTTGCTTGTTGTTTATTGATGTTAACGTAAATTTGGAAAGAGGGAATCACGCAAATCAAAATCAACAACATCGCAATCATCACCTCCAACAATTGAAAATGACGTTTATTTTTTTGGGGTTGAAGCATTTGATTATTGCAGATCTTCGTTGGTATCAGGATATATCTCTTCATAGATCTCTGCAGGATAAAGACGTTGGCTTTCTTCTATTTTATCCATTTCTTCTTCGGGGGGTTGCCTTCCAATGGGGCTG
The DNA here is from genome assembly GCF_001950615.1 of Candidatus Protochlamydia sp. W-9. Lineage (NCBI taxonomy): Bacteria > Pseudomonadati > Chlamydiota > Chlamydiia > Parachlamydiales > Parachlamydiaceae > Candidatus Protochlamydia > Candidatus Protochlamydia sp. W-9. The sequence continues at coordinate 18,933 of NZ_BCPZ01000291.1, read as the reverse complement.
GGATAACCACGTAAATAAATAGTTTCTTCGTTAGCATGCTTACCGGTTAATACAAGTGAGCCTTGACTCATATTTCCCAAGGAAAAAACCAATTTTAAAGCTTCCTCCGTTCTTCCTCCCAGTTGATAAGATTCGACAGCAGATAATATTAATGGACGCTCAATCATTTTTGCCCAAGCATCGTTTAATGGCTTTTCAATCTCTAGCGAACAAGCCACCTGGTTATTCACCGTATGGCTTATTATAACATACACATCGGTATCTAATAGCAACATTAGTTCTTGAGCCGTTCTTAAGCGGTTGAGAACTTCTTGACACTCAGAATAAAAGCATTGTTCATCATAAGCTTTTTTTAATTTCATTCCAGTTAAAGTAGCGCCCATCGATAGAATTAAAAGGACGACTAATACTTCTAATAACGTAAAATGAGCCTTATGCAAGGCATTTTTTACAGACCATTCGTTCAATTATTTTGAATCCTTGAATAAACTGCCTTGCCCTTTTTTATTCAGATAATCTGTATATTTCGCGGAAGTAATTTCAATCTCTCCATTTTCTTTAGTCGTGACAGTATATTCTACCCCCCACCCATCTTTTTCGAGATCACGAGAATTTTTAACGAGCTGTGAATCGTTTAAAATCTTTTTCCAATTCATTGCTACATTTTCTTTTTCTTCCGGATGCATGGCAAAATGTAAATCTAAAACGGTATGAATTTTTTCAATTCCCGCTTTTGTTTTAAAGGCCTTTCCTTCATCTAAACTACCGGTATAGTTATAAGCTATCACGCCTGTAATCATTGCAATTAAGAACATGACGATCATCATTTCTACAAGTGTAACAAAATGCTTTTTACTTTTTACAACTTTCATAATATCCTCTTTATTTTTTCAACCTGCTGAAAACGAGCTGACATCTGTTAATGGCAACATAATAGCCAAAAGCACTGTGCCAATAACGAGTCCCATCACAATTAAAATAACTGGTTGTGCCAAAGCCATCACCCGATCTAATGTTTTCTCAATTTCTTGTTCGTACATATCTGCAATACGACTTAACATCACGATAGACGTCCCTGATTCTTCACCAACAGCTAACATTTTTGAAACCAATGGAGGAATATATTTAGACTTCCCTAATTCTTGGCTTAAAGAGTGCCCTTCGATAATCTTCGCTTCAGCCTGTTGAATTTCTTTTTCCAAAACCACATTATGCATCACTCCACGAGAGATGCGAAGAGACTCTATCATGTTCAATCCCCCCTGAAGAAGCGTTCCCATCGTACGGCAAAATCTTGCCACAGCCGTTTGAATAACTAAGGTATTAATCACAGGTATGCGCAAAAGCGTTTTTTCCATCCATAACTTTCCTTCTGAAGAACGAAATTTCCAAATGACAAAAACTGTTCCTGCTACGAAAGCCGGCAAGTATAACCACCAATAATTTCTAAAAAAGTGGCTTAAACCTAAAATGGCATTTGTAAAAGCATTGAGTTTACGTTCTGCAAAAATTCCTTCTAAAGAGGGAACGACAAATCCAAGTAAGAGGGTGATAATCAACAACGAAAATCCTCCTAAGATACTAGGATAAATCATTGCTGTCGTGATTTGTTTTTTTAATTTCATTTGTTTGGCAAGAAGTTGCGTGAGTTTTTCTAAAATCGGACCTAGCATCCCAACAGCTTCTCCAGCCGCTATCATTCCGCAATACAGTTGATCAAAACTCTCCGAATACGTTGCCATTGCTCCAGACAAACTCATTCCTGTACGAATTTGTTCACATAAACTTAAAACAACGCGGTGAAAAGGCTCTCCTCTCGATTGCTCTTCAATAGCAATTAAGCTTTCATAAAGGGGAATACCAGCATTGACTAATTGAGAAAGCTGAACTGTAAAAGCTAAGAGAGCCTCTCCTTTTAGGTTTTGCTTTCCGTTAATTTTACTTTTTGTTTGAATCTGCGTAATGAGTAATCCTTGATCGCGCAATTTTTCTTTAGCATCACGTTCACTGATCGCTTCAATCACTCCTGTTCGACGTTTTTTTTTCTCATCGACATACTGATATTGATAAAGTGGCATACCTACCCTTCTTCCTCAATTCCTCTTGCCACGCGTAGTACTTCTGCTACAGTCGAAACACCTTGTTTGACCAGTTCTGCTCCATGACCAAGTAAGCTTACCATTCCTTGCGACAAAGCCACTTTACGCATTTCTATGGCATCCGGACTTTGGACAATTTGTTTATTGATTGCATGATTAACTGGCATTAACTCATAAACACCCTGACGCCCTTTAAATCCAGTTCCATAACAAGAGGAACACCCTTTACCTCGATAGAGGAAACCATTTTTCAATTCTTCTGACCGAATTCCCAAACTTTGCAACTCTCGAGGGCTCGGTTCATAAGTTTCTTTACAATCTGAACATATTCTTCTGACAAGTCTTTGGGCTAGAACACCTACAATACAAGAAGACAATAAATAAGGTTCGATTCCCATATCGACAAGGCGAGTAATCGCAGAAGGAGCATCATTGGTATGAAGCGTACTTAAAACAAGGTGCCCTGTCAAAGCAGCTTGAATGGCTATTTCTGCTGTTTCTTTATCTCTAATCTCTCCCACCATAATCACATCGGGGTCTTGACGTAAGATATGTCTTAAACCCGTAGCAAAATCGAGCTTAATTTTATGGTGGACCCCAATTTGTGCAATCCCTCTTAAATTATACTCTACTGGATCTTCAATGGTCATGATGTTGATCTCATCATTTGTCATATCACAAATAGCACTATAAAGAGTTGTCGTTTTTCCGCTTCCCGTTGGCCCCGTCACTAAAACAATACCTTCTGGTAATGAAACGAGCTTTTGAAATTGCTCAAAAACAGAAGGAAGCATCCCTATTTTATCCAATCCGAGTAAGACATTTCCTTTATCTAAAATACGCAAAACAATACGCTCGCCTCCTGCAATCGGCACCGTACTTACACGAAAATCTACTTCCCGTCTTCCCATACGTAATTTGATACGTCCATCTTGCGGCAAACGATGCTCGGCAATATCTAATTTGGACATGACTTTGATACGAGTCAATAATTGAGTTTGGTAATCTTGCGAAGGAGCATGCCTATTTTGCAAAACTCCATCAATGCGATATCGAACCCGCATTCCATTTTCTGAAGGCTCAAAATGAATATCAGAAGCCCCTTGCTGAATGGCTTCTGTTAAAATTAAATTAAGGAGCTGGACAACTGGGGATTGCAGCTTGCTTTGATCAAAAAGATCAAAAATTTCAATATCGCCTTCTTTTCCTTCTTCGCTTTTGTCTCCCATCCCAGCAATCAGTTGCGAAGCTGCACCATGTTCAGTGTTATAACAATCATGTATAGCTGACAAAATCACATCACGAGGGCTATAAACGGCTTCAATTTCAGCGTTTAAAAAAAATCGAAGCTCTTCTAGTGGAGCTAAATTAAGAGGATCAGCCACAGCGACAACTACGATAGTTCCCTGATCTTCCACAGGAAGAATAACATGCTTTTTGGCAAATGCATAAGGAACTTGTCTATAACGCTCTTTACTTACTCGAAAAGAAGACAAATCAAGGTAACAAGTCATCCCAAATTGTTCGGCAAGCTTCGCTTGAACTTGTTCTCCTCCTAATTTCTCTTTTAATAAAAACTCTTTATTTCCTGTTTCCTCATTATCGCCCGTCATATTCTCCTTCAAGTTGGCTATGGTCATCTACTTTGCAACAATCAGAGATATAATAACGTTCACGAGGACGACCGAATAATACCGTCATACTCCCTTCCATCAATCTTGTTTTTTCATAACGATGAGCTTCTTGCACACATTCTAGAAAGTAAGGAACATCTCCTGGACGCAAACATAAAAGTTCTTGTCTTAAACATTGGAGCTGCTCTTTTGGATCTTTTACAATATGAGGAGTAATAAAAATAAACATTTCAGAGCTACTGTCTTTAAGGGAATTCGTACTAAACAATTTACCTAGTCCCGGTAATTCTCCCAAAAAAGGAATAGAATCTTTATTATCATTCGTCGTCTTTCGTCTTAATCCTCCTAAAATTATTGTGTCTCCATCAGGAACTTGCACTTGATTAGTAATATGACGTCTCGTCACATCAGGTCGTGAGCGATCTCCTCCCGCATGAATTGTATCAAAAGTAATATCCGTTTCAAGTGTCACATAATCAAAATCCCATTCATCCTCTGTATCGTGTTGATTTAAATGAATAGTCGGTTTAACACTAATTGTAATCCCGTATTGAGCACGTGTAAAAGCATCTTTCAGAGTTGTTCCTTTAGCAGTCTCCACTTCAAAAATCCCCGTATTGATGGAAATATCTTCATTGACAGCGATTGTTGCGGGAGTTTGATTCATGGTCAAAATGGATGGATTTGAATTAATCTGTACATCATCCTGAGACAATAAAAAGCGATAAGCTAAATCAAAGGCTGGAATACCACTACTTGTTTGTTTCCGGCTTAATAAAAAGTCAAAAACCCCTGCATTAGCTGGAGTAAATTCTCCCTTAACGGGAAAAATGTTATTAAAAGTTGCTCCAGTTAAATTTGTGTTTTTAGCAATATGCTCACCAATTTTTAAAAGATTTAATCCAAATGTATTTTCACGGGTTAAAATCTTTTCAAAAAGTAGTGTTTCAATCTGTACCATTTTTTTAGGAACATCTAATTTTCTGAGTAACTCTTTGATTTTTGGAAGAATGTCCGCTTCCACAACCATCACAATTGACCCAGATTTTGCATCAACAATAAAATTATCTCGTCCTACATTGGGATCTGTTTGAATAAAGGCACCAGGTTGAGCAGGAGCCGGATTAACAATGAATCCTCCTTCTTGGTAATAACCTTCTTGTCCATATAAGGTTTGAGGAGGCTCTTTTTGTGAGCTAAGAATAGGGGGCTTTATGGGAGGAAGAGCTGAATTATTATCTATAACATTGATTTCTGTTCCTGCATTTCTTGAAACCACTCCTTGTCCGTCTGGTCTAAGCCCCGTCCCTGTTGTGATCATTAAATTGTATACTTTAAATAAAACATCAGCCAGCTCTTCAGATTCAGAATGTTTTACGGTATACCAAAAAACTGTTTTGTCTCTTACTCCGCCAATCCGATTTTCTACATTTCGTACAACGTCTTCTGCTTTGCGGATCTCTTCTTTTGTTCCCACAACAAAAAGTGCTTGCGTCATGTTATCTAAGACAATAATTTTCAATCCATTCACATCTCCTCTAGCATATTGTCGGGAAGAGTCTCCATTTGCAGGAATGGCTAAAGAAGTGTCTCCTTCTTCTTGATCAAAAATTGCTGTTAAAATACGGGCCATTTCATCTGCACGAACCTTGCAAATAGGAATGAGGCGATAATCTTTTTCTCCGCGATTTGAGGCAATAAAATCATAAAGTTTTAAAATATCTTGAATTTCACCCACTTGACCTACTAACAGAATATCTCTTCCAAGAACTTGTAGAACTGTTGTATTATGATTGATAAATCTTTCTAGGAAAGAATAAGCTCGCCGAACTTCTGATGGTTCTGGAGATAATACAAAAGCAATTTTTGAATCTATTGGAAGAATTTCTAAATCTTGCCGCTTGTTAGTAATCAAACGTAGGTTAGAATTATTGAGGGTAATTAAGTAAAGTTGACGGAGGTAAGGGTTCAAAGTTTTAATTCCTACTCCATTTTGATTTAAAATTAATTCTAACATTTCATTCCAAGATGATCTGGGAATTGGTAAATTAGAATCAATACTTAAGCGAATTGCACCTACGTCTGGAGGAATTAAATAAACATAATCTTGAGATCCATAATCAATAATCAACTGTTCTAAAGTTGTATCTGGGGCATGCCAAAGTCCATAAGCCTCGCCTTTATTACTTCGGACAGCTAAATCCCGCCATCTATTTTCAAGTTGATTCAAATGCTTTTTATGTTGGTTAATGCGATTGAGTAATTCTTTGTAATCTTCTACAGGAGCCTTTGCTTGGTAAAGTTTAAAAACCTCATCATAAAGTCGTTCAATTTGAAATTGAATGTGTTGAGATTCTCTATTTACTTGCGTCAAGAAGCGATCCATTTCTTGATCTAAATCACTTTCAGAAGATTGAAGGTTAGCTTTTTTTTCTGATATTGATTGTGCCCACAATTGATGAAAAGGGGATCCTGCTAGACAAAAAAGACCTACTATCCAAATCAGTTGCTTTATCATGTTTACCGTCAATTCGCTTTAATCTACTCTTACCAAATTTAATTCAGTGTCAATGAAATCTATTGTCATTCAACACATAACTTTATAAGAAGCCTTGTTTTAATTCTTATTCGAGAGATTAGGAACAACTGGAATACGATTTGCCAAATCAGCTTCAGCTTTACCAACAGGAGTAATCCCTTTTTCTGTTTGCAAAATCGTTTCTCCTGGTTCTTTAACCTCTTTATCCTTCATTTCTTTAGTTGTAAAAGATTTATTGCTATTACCTTGCTGTAAAGTCAGTTCAATCGATTGGCTATCACTACGAGTAGAATTATATAAAGTTCCCAACATCAATTGACGATCATCTTTACGCACTAATCTTTCAAATACAAACAATGTCCCAGCCGTTTTACGTTTTACATAATCATCTATTTCCTCAGCAGAAGTAAGTTTTTTCCATCCTTTCTGAGTCATCAAAAGCCAGTCGGAAGGGCTAACAATCATTCTTTCATTATTAATTTCAAATACACATTGCGACCTTGTTTTGGCCCCGACAAATTTAAACATATGCTGAATATTTTGAGCATTTTGTACCATCCAAGGTTCAACAGATTTTAATAAATTCAACAGGATCTTACCTTTCCCTTCTACATCCCACAATTCCAAAGTCAATAATCGCTCATCAATTTTTTTGACGACCAAAAGTGGGTAAGCCCGTGAACCTGCTCCTGGTTGAATGACTTTCCATTGATTTTCATCCCAAATTAAACAATCTCCAGGGCCAATAAAAACAGAATAAATATTTTCATTTTCTCCAAAATCGACTCTTTGTTTGCCCAAGCAGTGTTGGTATTCGTCTCCTCCGTGCTTTTCTAAAAATCGATCTATCCCAAACCAGCGCGCTTTTTGTCTGGCTAAAAGTGTTCCATCAACTCTCCAGGTTCCCAATTCCCAAACTTTCCCAGCAAAGCGAATGAATTCTTTTTCAGGAAGTCGAAATTGATAATGATTTTCAGGCTCTGTAATTAAGTCACCTTTGTCATTTTCCAAAGTTAACTTAACAACAACTTCAGAATCAGACAACATTGCTTCTATCCACAAAGACGTTTTTTTATTCTGAGGACTAAAAATGTATTTATTTGGAACACTTTCTTTATCGTAAACTAAGTAAAGTCGCTCCCCAGGAGGAATCGATACAGTATTTTTATTTGTATTAAAAGCAAAATGCAACAAGGTTCGTTCAGACTGAGCATCAGGTCTACTGTTTTTTCCATAATAAATCAATTGTTGTCGCAAATCGGGAAGCTGCAAAGAAGGGGAAGCTTCATTTAAAGCTAATAAAGGACCATTTAATTGTTCATAAGACTCTGTTGATAATTCAAAAGCTCCTTTTGGCAATCCACATAGCTTTGCCTTAGGATCTCTACAAATAATCTGATTGGAATAAGTAAACTTCATCACTCCAATTCCAATAGCCAAAAGACAACAGCTCCCTAAGATAAGAGAATTTAAGCCCATTAACCAGCGATTGATCATCTGTTTCTCTTTTTTTATTTTTAGATTTACCTATTGATTAATAATGGATTATGTCATTTTTATTTAAAAAAAACAAACAATTAGTAAAAACTCATATCAAGCGGAAAATTATTAAATAAACTGCGAGTAAAAATTTAATAGCTTCTAAAAATTAAAAAAAAGATTGCATGGTTCACAAATGCATATTATAACGAGCTTTTGGATTTTATAAGAGTGTAAGCTAAGAAATTTAAAACTTATCAATAAATCCAACGAAAAAAGATAGTGTAAAATCAAATGTTTATTCTAACAAAAGATTTAAATAAGGAAAAATAATGAACAGTAACGATTCAAACCAATCTAATAATGAACCTAACAAGCCTTTTACGCCTTATGATGCTTCTCAATTAAGTCAAAATTCAAATTCTGACACGATACAAAAAGACAAAAATTTTTCTCAAAAAGAAAGAGCTGAGGATAAAATTAGAGAACAATTACGTTTTGCTAGAGAATCGAAAAATAATGATGAAATTTTTGATTTTGCAAAAAACAACAAAGAACAAATGATCACTTATCTTCTTTTAGGGCTAGGGATTGTTCTCATAATGTTTATGTACGGTAGCCTATTAGGAGAGCTAATCATTGGAATGGTTGTAGGCTATCACTTTGCATCCGAGATTGTCTCTTATCTCCAAAACGTCAGGCATTTTTTTTCGAATAAAGAGCAACTTCGCTCTATCGTATTAACAGTTGTTCTAGTGGCTTTATTTATTGCAGCACCAGGAATTTTTATCGGCGCAGCCATTATTGCAGCTATACAACAATTCATGCCTAATAAGGGCGGCAATCGTGATGAATAGCAAATTGTAATATACAAATGGCGTTGATTCGATGCAGAATTAATCCGCATCGAATCAACGCCATTTATTCTTATAGTCTCTTAAGATTGATGAAATTTTTTACGCTGTTGCGTATTTCCTAAATCTAATGCTTGTCGATATTTAGCAACGGTGCGTCTAGCGCAAGTAATCCCTTTACTTTTTAAAAATTCCGATATTTTTTCATCGGAAAAAGGACGAAGCTTATTTTCGCCACTGATAATTTCTAAAATAGCCTCTTTTACTGTTTTAGCTGAAAGATCTTCCCCTTCTTCCGACGTATATTTGGTTGTAAAAAAAGACCGGAGAGAAAAAATTCCTTTGGGACTATTGATATATTTATTGGAGACAGTTCTTGCAATTGTCGATTCATGCAATTCTAAAGCATCTGCAATCGTTTTCATGGTTAAAGGTTTTAACTGTCCATCGGGCTGTGTAAAAAATTCATATTGATTAACCGCTAAAAATTCAGCAATTCTTTCAATCGTCGAATATCGCTGTTGCAAATTTCGCACAAGCCACCGAGCTGAAAAAAGGTGTCGCTTAATGAATTGCTTTGTTTCATTTGATGTTGAAGAATCGTTCAACAAGCGCAAATATTTTCGATTAATTTTTAGGGTAGGAGCTCTATCACGATCGACATCAACAATAAGCTTTTCTCCTTCTTGACGCAAAGTAACATCGGGAATAATTACTTGAGATGTTTGAGCAGAGAAATGCGTGCCAGGATGCAAATCTAATTTTGCGATATCTTTTTCAATCGCTTCTTGAATTTCCGAGAAAGAACATTTTAATTGTTTTTGAATCAAAGGGATATGATTGTGTAACAATTCATTATAATAATCTTTAATAAGACGGTAAGCAAGTTTCCCCTCCTTATGCAAGCATCTTAATTGAATTAATAGCGACTCTTGTATAGAAGCGGCAGCGATTCCATAAGGCTCAAACTCCTGCATTTCTCTTAAAACTTCTTTCACCGCAGACTCTTCCAGATTATGTAAAAGGCAAATTTCTTGAAGAGGTGTTTTTAAAAAACCATTGGTGTCAATATAACCAATTAAAATATCTGCAATAGCCAGTTCTTGTTGATTATTAAATGTATCGATCGCTTGTTGATGCAATTTTTCCAATAAACTTAGATCTGCGCAAATTGAATTTTCTAAATAACTTTTTAACTTTTCTTCTTCACTGGATCTTTTCATTGGCGTTGTTTCACTTCCTGCAAAATGCTCTCGATAATCTTCATCCAATCGGTTCAAAATAGCCAAATCACGATCATCAATCGTGATTTCTTTTTCCATTTTTTCAGAAGCTGAAGCGCGTTCTTCTATAAAAGCTCCTTCTTTTTCTATAGGGATAATATCGAGCAAAGGATTTGCAACAACTTGTTCTTCAATAAATGGCTCTAATTCTAAGATAGGCAATTGGAGTAAATGAATGGCTTGTTGCATATGAGTTGACATCATCAAACGCTGTGTCAAGTTCATTCCCTGTTTTTGCTGCATTTGCAAAGAAGAAGAAGGAATCCCTACTGTACTCATATGAAATCCTTGGTTGCTTTTATTAACTACCTATTCAAATCAGACATAATAGGTTTAACCTTATCTCAGCAATCTAAAACTTAAATAATGGAGTTATCTTTATAACATCATAACACAAGCAATTGTCATACAAATACTTAATACATCAAGCTACATAAATCTACTGACTGGATACTTCGTCAATAAATTTCTCAAGAGAAGCTTTTATGACTAACCGTGATTAAGTAAGTGAGCTACCAATGATAGCCCTAAAAAAGGGATTGATAAAAAGTAGGAAAAAGAAAATGTGAGGAAAATAATTGATTTAGAGATTACGCTTTAAACTTTGGCATAATCATTTAAGTGTTTCTGCAGAAGAAAATATTTTGCTTTGGAAAGAAATGCAAAACAATCGTTGCGGCGAATTTTTTCAAAGATGCGCTATAATGGGAAAAGAAAAAGCTTGCAAACTGAATCCTTAAATTAATCAGGCCTTGCTGCGCTAGTTGCTTCATCCCGGAATAATAGTTAATTTGAGTCAAACGATTCAAGGTTCCTAACCAAACTCCCATAACCCTTTCTACCATAAGTCGATCTAGCGTGCTCCAAATGACATTTGTTTTAAAGGATTGCACTTATTCGTAGGATTTATTGTTAATTGGAATTTCCAAATCACTAGACGTGGGCAAGACTATCATAAAAATTGTCTCAAAAGGATAAACTTATTTATAACTGCTACTTATACCGCCATAATTCCCAACTGTTAGGTGTTGCGAAGAATGATTGTTGCGTACCAAAAGTGATTCCATCTTCATCACACGTCAATCCTGCAATTTCCGTGATGATACGCTATACATTGTTAATTTGATTGAACGTTTTAGCAAATAAATCTATATCCGGGGTAGGTCTATGAGACCCCTTTGAATCCTAAATTTAGCATGAGGAGACCACCTTTAAGAAATTCATAAAAATAATATGATTCTTCTAGGCCCTAAAGAGTTACCAAAAGATCCCTGCTCAAATGATTTTTTAGTTTTTGAACAAAGTCCCGATTTTACCAATAATGAAAGATCGCAATATATAGATAGTCCTCTTTATTGCCGTTTAAAAGCCGACGTTTTTTTTGTCACATAATGGAACGATGCGGTTTCTATTTAAAAAAAATACTTTGGGACATGTATTTTTAGCGGAAGACGAGTTAGTGGACGAACCTCTTACAATACGAGGGCTTAAAAAAAAAGTGAGTGAAATTAGGTATTTTATCTCTTCCACTTAAAAAATATCCTGATCAATTTGATCATACATTTATTAGTGATTCAGAACGGGAAAAAATTTAATAAGGAAGACTGTTAAATTATGTCCAAACATGGAATTATTTAAAAGAGATGCCTTACATTCAAAATTATTATCGTATTCCTCCACAGCTATAGTAAACTTTCTTCATTGATAATAAGAAGCTGCACTTGACTTCATACTTGCGACAAACTTCTACAAGAAGTATTCCTGAGTCGAATTTTTTAAGATTTTAATGCTTTGTTCTTCTATAGAGCTTTCCTTCATGCTGTTTTCCTTTTTTTAAAGGATAGCATGATTTTTTTTACTTTCCGGTGAACCTTTTTTGCGGGGCAATGCCACCCCAAGTCCTATTTTTCCATTTTCTCGAATAGGAATTATCATTGCTAAATGATAATTCCTATATAAAATCTCGTATAAAAATAAAAAACTGTATACAAAATTATTTAATTATATATACAATTTTTGATTAAATGATTGCTCATTATAGAAAATAAGCACTTTCGCTTAGTTGTAAAGTGCCTTATTGAAACGGCAATAATACCTTTTAAAAAAGCTTATTGAGTCAAAACCTTTTTGCGAAATGAAAAGATTTGATCATTCAAAGGCAAAAACTAAAGCTAACATCCATCATATAGGAGAAATGCTATGCAAGTTAACAGAGACGCGTTGACAACGCCCTATCAAAATAATGCTTGTCAAACAGACCCCATCTTGTCTACCGTTTACGGAAATATCGCGAAAATTATGCAAACCCAAAACTCAGACCAAGAAAAAGTAAGGCAGATTACAGCTATTTTTACCGAATCTATAAAACTGTCTCGCAGCGCTTCAGACGCTTTAGCTTTACAATGCCTGGGTGAATTAGAAAAAGAAAACCTCCTATTATTAGAGGCTATTAATAAAACTGATTCTGGCAAGCAAGAACTTAAAAAGCAAAATGAAGAGCTTTGTTCAAAAATTGAACAATTGGTCCAAAAAGCTGATTTAGTTCAAAGAAGCCATGATGAAATCAGTGTAAATTTCGGAAACTTTGAACAAGAAAAACAAGCTATTCTTCAAGCACAAGAACAATTAGAAAATGACAATGCAGTATTAACTGCCAAAGTGCAGGGACTTATTAATGAAGAACAAGTACTTCAAACTCAAAAAATAGCTATTGAAAAAGAAAATAAAGACTTAAAACAAGAAATAGATTTATTGAAAGTACAAAATGGAGAATTTGAGGTTCGACAAAACAATATTGAACAGCAGCTTGTTGTTTTGAATCAAGAAAATCAGCGATTAAAAGAGCGGGCCGAAGAATTCACTTTCATCGATCAGATATGCTTCGTTACTAATTTTAGCTGGCGTACTTTTAATAAGTATAATAGTTTGTTTATGCATCATGTTGTATATAAAAAACCCATCCGTGGAAAGTCAACACAGGGAACAAACTTATGATGATCTATCAAGAAGGAATTTTTTCACCTACAGGACTGCCTTTACAAGATAAACTTTTAGCCATACAAACACGAAAAGAAAGAACGCAAGAAAATTTTTTGAAAAATCAACAATCTGATGAAAAAAGTCTTCAGCTAGGGAATCTTATCTTAGAGCAAGCAGAAGAAGCGATGCATGCATTCGACCGCATTGAAAAGGAACAAAAAATTCAACTTTTATCCATACAGGGGGCATCTGCTGATCTTAAAAATTTGCAGCAAAGCATAGATGCAGTTGCGGCTAATCAAATCCAGCTTTCGCAAACCCTTCCAGGAATTGAAAAGTCATTTTTAGAGTTGACTTCGAATTTAAATGAGCAGCAAGCGGAGCTTATAATAATTGCTGAAGATTTCGCTCAAATACGAGAAAGTCAGCAAAAAATGACGACTCAATCTCATCTCTTAAATGAACAAGTTCAACTTGTTAAACAAGAAATGAAACAATTATCTATCGAAGTAGAGCAAAAAATAAATATATTTTCACCTTACCTAGCTAAGAAAATCCATAGAGTGTATACGGGAAGTCTAAATCGGCTTCATGACTTGAAAGCGGCAATGAAGAATAAACAAGAAGAGATAAAGTTGAGGGTTAAAGCGCTTTCGTTGCATTCTTGGACTAATATTACCGCCATTGCTTCTCAAACAATCGAATGGACTAAAGGTAGTATTTCAAGTGTGGGAGAAATGAAAAGCACCCTGACAAACCTAGGCAAATGGGGATATACATTGCTTGCTAAAAGTGCCAATCTTACCTATTGGGTGGTATTAGGCATCATGACTGTTTTGATGGCTCAGTCATTTATTTATCATTATCCTTTGATGAGCCTGGCTCTGGGCGGATCTATTGCCGTTATTCATATAAAATACAATCTCATCCAACCAATCATGCGTTCTTTGCGCACGTTAATAGAATGATGATGTTAAAACCATGCCTTTCTTTAAGGCATGGTTTTAATATTAAAGTTAGCTAAAACAAAAATTTTCTAATTTTATTAAGCTAAGTCGTCAATCAATAGATTACGACTGTATATTATTTAATTTGAGTGAGAGGTTGATAAAAAAGAATAAGAAAGAATTTATAAGTTTGCTGAAGATATACTCAGAAAAATTTTTGACATCTATTTTGCTTGTAAAGAATTTAAAATTAAAAAATGTATTTATGAATAAGCAAAAAAAAATGAAGTTATTTTCAACAAAACAAAATACATTTCCAATCAATATCAACCCTTTAAAATTAACAACTCCTTTAGGAGATATTACATTTGAACGTAAAGTGAATAACCATTTTATTAACTCACATATATGTTCCAAATTAGAGTCTACAAACCCAAACAATTACCTGGCTATTTGGAATAATAAAGATTATTCAATAAATTTTTTGAGAACAAAATTTAAATAAGAGGATTAGGGTTGAATTCACAATATTATTCAAAGAAGAGGAAATTTAAATTCACTTTTTTAGTTGTCTGGTCTTCAAAAAAGGATAGAAAATATCTACTTGATAGGTCTGCCGTCGAGCAATCCCCTTTAAAAATTTTGAATCAATCAGGATTTTATTAATTAATTTTATATTATGGATAATATAAGTCTTCGTTTATCTGCTACAAAAGCATTATTAAGAATGATTACACCTAACTTAAGAAGAGCTTATATTCAAGAGAAAGACAATATAATCTTTTTCCATTTTTTCCATAATCATCAACCTTCATAAGAAGAAATTGAATTGTCAGATGAGGCAGAAACGCTAGTAATTGCTGATTTTTCAGAACCTTGTATGATAGAATGTAATAGAATAACTAGTAGTTATCCAGAAAAGATAGAGTGCCCAGGATATTTAGTATATGCGCGCTATGAGGAACCAACAGAGGAATTAGGCTAAACAAAACTTAAAGTTTGATGGAAATATATTATGGATATACGTTGACATCCTTAAATGTAAATAGTTTAACCGCTAGATTTTTTAATAAAATTAAATTTTAATTTTCCATTATTTTTCTTACAAGACTACGCTTGTAGTAGAATAATCTCTTTCATCAAACTCATTAAAATTCTTAGAAAAGCTCAGAATGAGAGCCAAACCTAGTTAGAAATAAGATATCATCCTCTACTTTATAAATGAGTAAAATATCATTTCTAACATGACATTCTCTGTAAGCTACCCAGCTACCAGTCAAATTATGATCGCGGTATTTTGATGATAAATTTCTTCTTTTAACCAAAAAACTAATAATATCTTGAAGCTCTAGCAGTACATTTTTTTGATGTTTATATTTTTTCAAATCTCTTTTTATGGATTTAGTCAATTCAATTTTAAGCATTAGGGTCTATCCCTACCACCTGCCAAAATTCTTCTATAGAATTGCAGCGGGTGAGATTTTTTCTATTATCGATGTCGCTCATTGCTTTTTGCGTCTCAGCATTAGGCTGATTATGGGGAATATTTGGTCTAACGTATGACATAATAAACTCGCTAATAGTCATTTTTTTCTTAGTGGCTAGCATCTTAATATAAGTCCTCTCGTCTTCAGATACGTCGATAGTGATTTTTACTCTATGTGGCTGTGAATGGAAAGTCATGTGCTCCTCCTTAGGTTTATTTCTTTATTTTAACAAGAAGACTATTTATAGTTAATTCTAAAAGTAGGAAAATAGGCACTAAAATTTATGAATTATTCTTGATAAATCTCTAACTTAGCCCTATCTCCGAATAAAACATAAAAAATACGGCTTGCTACCTTCGGGATTGTCCTTTTAATATGGGATAGCCTCAAATGTTCACCCTATTTGGCCTAGAAAAGTGATAAATAAACACGCTTTCCAAACGAAAAATAAGGAGGTTATGTTTGAACCATATTGATTCTTACTTATTTTTTTAATCGCTCTTCATTGATAAGAATAAATTTTCTTTAAAATGGCTGCCTATTTTAACTTATTAATATTGCCATAATTTTTATCTATCCATCATATTGTTAAAACATCTATAA
Organism: Candidatus Protochlamydia sp. W-9; assembly: GCF_001950615.1. Taxonomy (NCBI): domain Bacteria; kingdom Pseudomonadati; phylum Chlamydiota; class Chlamydiia; order Parachlamydiales; family Parachlamydiaceae; genus Candidatus Protochlamydia; species Candidatus Protochlamydia sp. W-9. Next base: position 3,029 of record NZ_BCPZ01000291.1, on the reverse strand, counting down.
ATGAAAATTTATTTCGCTCATTGGGATGGTCATTTTGAATATTTCTAATTTTGGGTTTAATTCTAGTCATCTTATCCATACAACAGCTCCTTCTTACTATCACTCTCAAAATGTTAACGAACTTCCTGAAGAGGAAAATAACTCCCTAGACAATCCTTTGGCCAATACAGAAGAAACTAGTGCACCAACGATTCAACCTTCCGCTCTTTCACCTTCATCTGAAGAAGTTCAGCTGAGCTTTCAAGAGGGAACTTCTCTAACTATTTCTCACTCTCAGCTAGCTTTGTTAAGGGAAAAATCCCTTTATTTTAAAACTCTTTGGTCAGGAAATTTTCAAGAAACCCTGCAACATCCTCTCGATTTAACAAAAAAAGACTTTACGCTTTTGCTTAATTGCCTAACGAATCCTAAGTTTGAAATTTCCTTGGAAGAGATCTTTTCTTCTATTCAACTAACCGATTATTATGGACTGACAGATGTGGTAAAACATTTAGAAGAACAGCTGATAGATGGGTACAAGTCACAAAAATTTGAACCCTTTAATTCCACTGAAGAAAGTTTAATCGAATTAAAAAAGCTTTTAAATATTGCACATCGCTGTCAATTAAATACATTGAAGAACTATTTAGAATTTACTTTTGTGAGCGCCTTGCTAAACCAGACTTCTCAGCTAGCGGAGTTTGAAAGAATTATAAATCACTTCTCAAAAAAGATAGAGAGACTTAATTTTTCAAATCAGGCTTATTTAACAAATGCCCATCTTTTAGCATTAAAAGATTGTAAAAAATTAAAAGTAATTCATTTAGAGGCATGTCAGGCTCTCACTGATGATGGTTTGGAGCATTTGACGCTCTTAACGTCTTTGCAGCATCTAGATCTAAGGGTTTGTGAGTATCTCACTGATGATGGATTAGCGTATTTGAAACCTTTAACCGCTTTGCAACATCTAGATCTAAGCGGATGCTGGAATCTCACCGATGCAGGATTAGTCCATTTGACACCTTTAGTGGGTTTGCAGCATCTAGATTTAAGCTATTGCGAGGATCTCACCGATGCAGGATTGGCGCATTTAACACCCTTAACGGCTTTGCAGCATTTAGGTCTAAATTGCTGTGAGAATCTCACGGATGCAGGATTAGCCCATTTGGCACTCTTAACGGCTTTGCAGCATCTATATTTAAGCTGTTGCTATAACCTTACTGATGCTAGTTTATCTCATTTGACACCCTTAACAGCTTTACAACGTCTAGATTTGCGCTACTGTGAGAATCTCACCGATGCAGGATTAGCCCATCTGACACCCTTAACGGCTTTGCAGCATCTAAATCTAAGCAGGTGCTATAAACTTACCGATGCAGGATTAGCCCATTTGACACCTTTAGTGGCTTTGCAACATCTAAATTTAAGCAAGTGCAATAAACTCACTGACGATGGATTAGAACGTTTTAAAAATTTAGCAGTTTCACTCAATCTAAAAATAAAGCTGGATAGCTTTCCATAAAGAAGGCAACTAGGGCTAAAAATAAAAGTTTACTTTGTCCTAAGAAAATAAAGGATAAAATTTCATTAAAGTTGATCAATTCCCATTGAGACGCTTCTTTAAGAAAAATATCCGCTATAAGATGTATTATAGGATGGAAATTAAGCTTATAAACCAATTTTAGTGGCGGCATTTTCGTCCACATATTTCCTAATCAAATAGGCCCTCTAATTCTACCGAAGACCTTATAACCCGTTTGCTTCATGATCCTATCATCTCATGGAATTAAGGCACTTACAGTTTAAAAACTAAGGAGCTTAATTTAAACTATATTAATCCTTATTTGTTTTTTAATAGCTCTTCATTGATGAGAATAAATTCTCTTTAAATGTGACTGTCTATTTTAACTTATTAATATTGCCATAATTTTTATCTATCCCTCATATTGTTAAAACATCTATAAATTTAAATTTATTTAACTTATTTGGATGGTCATTTGAATATTTCTAATTTCGGGTTTAATCCTAATCAATTTGCCAATATAACGTCTCCATCTTACTCTCCCCCTCAAGACATTAACGATCACCTTGAGAATGAAAATACTCCCTTAGACAAACCCTTGCTTAATCTAGAAGAAACTAGTGCGTCAACAATTCCAGCTTCTGATCTTTCAGCTTCATCTGAAGAAATTCAATTAAGCTTTCAAGAGGGAACTTCTTTGACCATTTCTCATTCTCAGCTAGCATTGTTAAAGGAGAAATCGCCCTATTTTAAGAATCTGTGGTCGGGAAATTTTCAAGAAACCCTGCAACACCCTCTCGCTTTAACGCAAAAAGACTTTACGCTTTTGCTCAATTGCCTAATGAACTCTAACTTTAAGGTCCCCTTAGAAGAGATTACTTCTACCATTCAACTAGCCGATTATTATGAACTAACAGAAGTGGTGAAAGATTTAGAAGAGCAGTTAATTGATGGATACAAATCACAAAGGTTTGAACCCTTTAACTCCACCGAAGAAAGTTTAGTCAGATTAAAAGAACTTTTAAATTTTGCGCAGCAATTTCGATTAAACACTTTAAAAAACTATTTAGAATTGACCGTTGTGAGCGCATTATTAAACCAGACTTCTCAGTTAGCTGAGTTTGAAAGAATTGTAAATCATTTTTCAGATGAGATAGAAGCTCTTGATTTTTCAAACAATGCCCATTTGACCGATGCCCACCTTTTAACATTAAAAAATTGTAAAAATGTAAAAGTGCTTGATTTAGAAGCATGTCAGGCTATTACCGATGCAGGATTAATCCATTTGATACCCTTAACAGCTTTGCAGCAGCTAAATTTAAGTAATTGCAATAATCTCACCGATGCAGGATTAGTTCATTTGAGGTCCTTAAACGCTTTGCAGCATCTCAATCTAAGCAGGTGCTATAAACTTACCGATGCAGGATTAATCCATTTGATACCCTTAACAGCTTTGCAGCAGCTAAATTTAAGTAATTGCAATAATCTCACCGATGCAGGATTAGTTCATTTGAGGTCCTTAAACGCT
>NZ_BCPZ01000290.1:0-283 GCF_001950615.1 Candidatus Protochlamydia sp. W-9 | reverse complement strand
AAGCAGGTGCTATAAACTTACCGATGCAGGATTAATCCATTTGATACCCTTAACAGCTTTGCAGCAGCTAAATTTAAGTAATTGCAATAATCTCACCGATGCAGGATTAGTTCATTTGAGGTCCTTAAACGCTTTGCAGCATCTTAATCTAAGCAGGTGCTATAAACTTACCGATGCAGGATTAATCCATTTGATACCCTTAACAGCTTTGCAGCAGCTAAATTTAAGTAATTGCAATAATCTCACCGATGCAGGATTAGTTCATTTGAGGTCCTTAAACGCT
>NZ_BCPZ01000289.1:0-27282 GCF_001950615.1 Candidatus Protochlamydia sp. W-9 | reverse complement strand
CTCATAGGCTAATTGATAAAGGCTGTCTTTCCAGCGCTCCATATGGCTTAGAATTGCTTCTCTATTTTGAATAAGTAGGTTAGCGCAGTGATTGCCAAATTCGAGATAGGGAAGCAACCAGAGATGCTCTAATATATCTTGATAGATCGAGCAAATAGGAACTATAAGTTTAAGTTCGTTGGATTCTAAATTTGCCACAATGATTGTACTGACGATTTCTTCAAGTTGAATGAGTTGTTGAGCTTGATTCTCCTGGATATCGTACAAAAATGTTTTAAAATCAAAAAGAAGCGCTAGTTCTTGTTTTATCAAATTTTGTACTTCTTCTATCTCTAATTTTAGCAGGCGACATAAACATTCACGCTTGACACCTATATCTTCTAATTGATGGATTTTTTCGAGGAGCGATTTGGCACTGACGAGTATATTCTCTTCTGTCTTGGAATTTGTTTTATAAACCTCAACTAAACCTTTTACTAGATCTAATGTGGATAGTGTGGGTGGAATTTGAGGATAAAAGTGGTAGTAGGAAGTATTGCCTTTAACAGATTCTGGATTCATAGCTCAACTCATTAAGTAAATAAAATTATTAAAAATATTTTTATGTTATGAAGAGAAATAGTCAAGCTAGAAATGGATTAGCATATGTTACTGGGTTCTATTTTTTTATAAATAATTACTTTCACAAAGTTTGAAGCGTTTTTTGTTAAGGCTACGTTATAGTCAATCGTGTTAAAAAATTTTTGCTATTCTTTTAGACTGTGCCAAAAATCAAGCCTATTACAAGCATTTCGTCTTTACCTTTTGCTTTAAGACTCTCTCATTTTTTTATCTTATAACGTCTGATAAATTGATAAATATATTCAGCAATAACTTGTTTGACAGCTTTTGTCTAAGTAACAGATGGCAGTTAGAAATATAGTTTTATCTATATAAGTTTAAACTTTTTATTAAATTCTATTCCTAAATGACTTGCCTTTCGGGCATCGAGTCAGCCTCTAACTGCTCGCTTGGTTAAAAAAATTTTGTGCATACGTTAGAAAGCTGTTTGAATGAACAGCTTGGCAGAGCAATTATTAAATTTGCTTATAAGGGCAATATAAAATTGGGTTATAATAATATGGCGCTATTTATTGTTTACTGAAGGCTAATTTCCAATTTTAATTGGTAATTTTCTTAGATTTGGCATTTTTTTAATCAACTCAAGGTCATTTTTCTCAAATGTTACCAGGATAATTTAAATTGGGAAATTTTGATCTTCCCTTTGGGAAAAGAGGTGAGGTTTGGTCCCAAGCATCTATAATTGCCTCTTTAACAAATTCACGACGATGAAAAAAAATTTTTCTAGCAACTTTGATTGTCATCTCTCTAAATCCACTAAAAGATTTATCTTCAAGATCTAACATCGACTTGAACCAAACTTTAAAGAGTTCATTACAATCTATTGAATTATGGCTCAGATATTTTGAAGCTAGATAAAATGTATGACTGATAATCCAGCTATTTTGATGCACATGGCCGTAATCATTTTCGTTAGTATACGTATTTGCAGGCTTAAATGGCTCAGGCTCTGTGCTTAGGTCACAAAAATTACTAATTTTCCACAAATTATCAATTAAACCTACCTTTTGTTTAAATTCTATAGTAACGACATCTGCAATTGCTTCATCTAATGCTCCCGATTCTCCTTCATATTCAAGTGGATTATTATGTTTAAACACAGCGTGCGTCATTTCATGACACACCATATCTGGCTGAGAAGCAAATTCGTTATTAAAGGCGAAATGCTTCAGCTTTGAAGCATAATAGGCATTTTTTTTGGGATAATAACTAAATAATGGCGGAATTATTCTTTCTTCGTCTATATCGACTAGTTTAAAAGTATCCCAATAAAATTTTTTTACTATTTCTACTGTTTGTTGAATTTTCCTACAAAGTTTTGTTTCCTGTGGGGTTCTGCAAGCAAAAATTTGGTCATTTTTTTGCAAAAATTCCTTTTCAGAATATGAAAGAGCCAGGGTTGCTTGATAAGGTGAGAAATTATTATAAGTTTCTGACAAATTTGCACCCATTTTTATTCCTTTGTTCTTTGATTTATTGAATAGAAAATAAACTTATTGGTTCCTTTTAGCAACGACCAAGTAAACTTAAAAATTTATATATTCATCGTAGCTTAAATTTGAGGAAATGCCATTTTTTTTAAACTGTCACTCTAAAAATTTAAAGATATATTCAATAAAATACCGTAGTTGGAACATAACTTTTATTTTTTCTTGTTAGTTCTTTATCGTGATAATCTTAAAAGATGGATTGAGCATTGCTACACTATTGGGACTAATCACTTGCTCAACAAAATGGGAATAACAGAGTACTAATGGTACCTATCGCATAGTATTAAAATTTCTTAAGATAATTTACAAAGAATTTTTGAAAAATAAATTGAATTTGAAAAATTTAATTCATCCCAACTTTCTTTTTTTCAGGGGTACTTTTGAATTGATTGAAGGGTACAAATGGGTTGATTAGTTAAAATAGAGCCTTTAACTCCTTGTCTTCCTTGCCAGTCTTTTAATGTCAAAACTTAAAAAAATGCGTTGGGATCGCTACTTCTTGAGATCCAATGAATTGATAGATAACACAACGTTTTTGGCACATTTCTCGTGAAAAAGATACAAACGACTTCTAATCACATAAGCATTTTGGTAGGCTTTTGTCAAATCTCGTATACATCTCTAATTTAGATCAATAACCTCTATTTAATCGAGGACACTGAAGCATATATGGTCAGAAAAAAAGTATCTTCCATTATTTCAAAAATTGAACGTCAATTTGCTTATGAACAAGGACTTTTTTACTTGTACAATGACCACATGCATTAACGAAAGATGAGGACCTTTACGCTACTTGTGACGATTACAGCAATAAAAATTCTTAAAGCGCATATTGAAAAAATTCACAAAAATATTAGTTCTGCCTATTTATCAAATTTAATGTCATAAAAACTTAATTGTGCGGATCTAAGCCTCTTGAGACTTTGCTAAATCCCACATAATGGTGCTTATTCATCACCCTTTATTTGACACAATTTTCCTCTCATTCGCGCAAAATTAGGAATAAACAAAAGGCTATCAAATCTTTTGCAAAAGCAGAAGTAATTCGATCTGAGAGAGTCTTTCTCAAATAAACTTGCAAATTGCTTGGGCTTCTGCAAACAATAATTTATTTTACAATTGCTCTATTATTATATTTATGCAGGCGTGAATCAAATAGGCTGAATACAAATTGGATAATCATTTTTCCAAAAATTTACAATATTTGAAACTTCATACGAAATAATTTCATTTGATGGATAAGGTTTCAGAATTTGCTCGAGAGCATTTTGATTAGAAGAATTTAACCATACATCTTCATCTGTTTTTTGTAGAATAACAGGCATGCGATTATGTATAGGATTCACCACTGAATTAGAAGCTGTGGTGAGAATTGCAAAGCTTTTGATTTCTTCTCCATTTTTATCCTTCCAAATGTCCCATATTCCAGCAAAAGCAAATAGATCACCATTTTTTAATGTGATTCGAAATGGAATTTTTCCTGATCTCGTGGTTTTCCATTCGAAAAAACCATCCGCAGGGATTAAGCAATGCCTAGTTTTAAATAAATTTTGGAAAGAGGGTTTACTTTTTAATGTTTCAGAACGCACATTAATCATTTGATAATTAGATCTTTTTTCTTTGCTCCAGTGGGGAATTAATCCCCAAACCATTGAATTGATTTGTCTTTGTTGATTTTCTATGAAAATCGTAAGGCATGATTGAGAAGGAGCTATATTAAAGCGAGGAAGCCATGTGAATTCTTTTAAAGGAATTTCAAAACGCTTGGATAGATTAATAGCCTCTGCAGTCAATGTAAAACGCCCACACATGTTTTAACCTCATTTTATATGCCCTAATATTATAAAAATTTCTGGATATGTTGCTATTATGAAAAGGTGTGGTTGATTCAATGGTGATAATCCCTAAAATCTTAATTGACATAAACAAAACCATACATTTTTTAATAAATAGCTTTGCGGTTAAGCTTACGTTTACTTTTGCTTATTATCGACCTTAAATTCGCAGTGATGACCGAGTTTTGCTTTTAATCTTTAGTAAGATCTAATAAGCATTAAAAATATTTTGCTAAAATAATTACTAAATTATACTTTAAATATACTGTGGATAGCATTTATCTGATTTCATTTTTTTCCAGACCCCTTAAATTTATTGACTCGATTATAGAGGATATTATTTATAATTTTCCTTTCCCTAGATATATGAGTGATAAGACTAATACTCAAATTGAGATTAAATTATTACACATGAATGTTGCAGAAGAAACCTAAAAATATTTCTAAGGAATAATATAAACTAGTCAGCATTTTTATCTAATTCAACATGTATGTAAAAAGTCTAAACTTTTTGATACAATGGATTGAAAAAAATTATTGGCTCAAGTTAGTCGCGATTAATATGTCAAGAGGCTATAAGAAGGTAACCTCTTAGTAAGATGGAAATTATTGATCCCAGATAGGGGCTAATTTTCGCCCGTTCTTACCCCAGATATTTACCAAGTAGCTAACTTGATTAATTTGATCAGGATAATCTTGGGCGAGAATCTTTTTTAAACATTCTCTTGGCGTGTCGCTATATAGATAGCCAAGCCGCTCGCTAATAATTTTGCAAATAGGTCGTTTAGCATGCTCAATTGTTAAGCGTATGAGTTTGGAATCAGAAGGAATTTTTAACTCTTTTGCAAAATAGCGCATTAAAAAAGCATCATCCGTCGCTTGAACTTCTATTATTTTACTATATTGTTTAAGAATATCCCTAGCTAAATGATCAATAGTCTCAATTGTAGCTGGTTTTAAATAGCTTTGCGTTTTGAATTTTTGATAAATGACCTTCAATTCCTGTTCCATTTTGTTGGAATAAAAGCTACTAATCTTATCATCAAGCCATTTATCAAAAAAGCTATGAGAGCTCAGAGGAACTAATACTCGCCAAATTGCAATTTCTTCTGTAGGAAGCTCATTTAATACTTCAATTGGAATGTCAGGATCTTGAATATGCAACCATTCTGCAAAAGCATCTTTACAGACAGCTTTTACTTTAGCTTCTAATAACGCGGGAGCTGAAACAGTTTTATTAAGTCGCTCTGTTTTGCATGAAATATCTTGATTGCTAGGATAGCATCGCTCGGGGGAAGAAATTTGTGAATGAATCATAAATCTCCTTAATTGAAATTGTTAATTATAAACAAATTAAGCCTATTCTATTTTAGATGAATGATTCATTTTCAGTTTATCTGGTATTTTTGATAATTTTTCTTTTAATATGTCCTCACGATCAAAAAATAATTATCCTAAGTCTTAACACAAATAAACTCAAAGTGTTGCTTCAAATTTTAGCAGCTCTTTTACTGCTTTGTCACTAAATCCTTACTTAACTAGAAAGAAAAGTAAGGAGATATGTAGAATTTGTTTAACTTGATGTTAAATCGCTTTTATAAACTAACCAGTCGCTTCTCCCATATCAAAAACCGATCTGCCTTTTTTCTTGCAGCAATAAAATTAATAAGCATTTTACCTATTTGTCTGGCTGATTTTACTGTTAAAAATAGGGTAAAAATTTTAACCATTATATTCGATTACTAGTTTAATCATAGGATGTTTTGCTGGCACTCTGTTAAAATGGCCTTTTAAATATGGCTAAGTGGTTTATTAATCTATTAAACAGTTTCTAATTTTACCAAAAAACCTGTCTGTTGATTAAATGTTATAATTCCTTGCTATTTAGCTGATACGATGTTCTTAGAATACTAGTTATAGGGGAACAGGTAAGCTCGTAAGTAAAAGCTTACCTGCTGGGAAAGGGAGAAGAGCTTAAGATATCAACAATATGTTAGTTGAGAAAACTTAATGAAATTTATTGTTGCATTGCCTTCATTAATCCAAATATTCCTAACTCTTTCAATTCCTTTTCTATTTTTAAATTAATTTCAACCATCAGATTTTTTAATTTAACAATTTTTTCTATTTCTTCTCCTTCGTCGATTTGCACATCTTTCTGTTGTAAAGCACGCTCTATCTTTTTTAATCTGCTTGCAGTTGAAGGATGCAAAAAATCCAATCTGTTTTCACCATTAGGGGAGAGGACGAGTTTTTTCCATATAGTTGTGCGGTTTTCCAAGTTAGTTTGTTGTAAACTCATTAATAATCTTCTTCCACCTTTCAACTCTTCAACAGAACTTTCAGTTATCGCTAAATCATCTGCTTTTCCTTCCCGATATTGTGAAAATATGGCTTGAGCAATAAACCCTACACTCATAGTTATTAATAATGCAGGAATGATAGGCATCATGAAAGCAGAAAATGTGGCTGCAGCTATTGAGCAAATAGCAGGTATCAAGGGCATAGTGAAACAATCGTTATTTTTAATGTGGCAGGCCTCATGTTTCATTAACCAATGGCAGGCACCTTTATCTACCTTGTGAAATTTAGGAGCTACCCAGATGACAGCATCGCCTTTAGTAAAAAAATTCGTACCTTCAGCTCCGCAGAACCCTAGATTAAGTCTTTCTAAAACGATAATATCCTGTCTAATCCCTATTCGATCAAAAAATGGCTGTAATTCAGTTTTAATATTATATCCAGGGTAAGATTTAATTTGCTGATTATATTCTTGCGACCCTCTATAAACTCGTTTCTGACTAAAAAAGCCGTCTATTACTGTTATAGGTATTTCAATACAGGTACTTTTATAAGCTTGTAGACTATAGCCGCATGGACTAGATAAAAATGGCAAAACAAACATATAATTTCCTTGTTGTTAATTTAACTATAAAATAAATTATATTAAATAATATGTTTTAACTCAATATTAAGTTTGTTTTATTTTTTTTAATATTCGTTAATAATAATGAATTAAATTTTTTTATTCAAATTTTTTGAATACTAAAGTTTTTTTAAAGTTTCCTTACAAATGTTTGCAGTTAAATGCTCATAAATTTATGCTGGATTGTATCGACATGTGCGTCAAACTCTAACGAATAACTTAGTCGATAATGAATGACAAAAAGTGACCTGTAAAAGAGAATTTTTTTGCCGGTTGACTTTTACCACAGAAATGAGTTGTTTTATTGGCTGAACGACTTAAGTAGTATAGAGGTAGAGCAGGAAAATTCTTCGATTCTCGTGACACTCAATCGCTATAATTAGCATAAAAGCGCTTATTCAAAAAAATAGCTATTAGATACAAAAAAGTTGTTTATTTTGTTTTTTATCCTGTAACTTAATCAGATTTTGATTGGCAGAGGATCAATTCAAACAAGAGGATAACATTTTACATCAACTTTCTTCCACACTCTATGTTTTTTAATTCGTTGAGCATCGCTTGAGAATTCTTTGCCAATTTTTATATTTATTGCATTCAACAATTGCATGAAAACCTATTGTTTAGGATGATTAAATTTTGATTCTGAAAAAAGGATGTAATAGGTGTCTTTTGATTGGTAGTGTCACTAAACATTTTTATAAGTAAAATTATTAAAGAGTTTTTTAAAGTCATTTTTAAGATTTCCTATTTAGAACATCAAAATTTTTATTAAAAAAATGATTAAAAATACAAATTGGGTAATGGACTTGCTTCCATGCGTCACACCCAATTTACTTGATAGACAGACAGACTTTGCTTTAAAGGGGAAAATTAGCGGGCGATGGCCTACTCCCAATGTTTTAAATTTTGGAGCATGTCAACAGAGATAGTCTTTAGCCTTTTTTAGCTACATGCAAGGCTGAATCTACCTTGTTTTTTGTATGATGAATCTCAAGCCATTTATTGTTCTGCTTATGCTATTACTCTTTCTTACTCTTTTCCGTGAGTATTATTATCCCAAAAACTATGACTACTATTGCTACAACTATCAATGGATCTATTGTATTTTTAGTCTGGATTTTTTTAGCTTTCGCTATAGGATTGGAATGACTTATTTCTTGTGCCGGTGCTGGACAATAAGGAAAAATATCTCTTTGAGTAATAGAACAACTTAAACAATTCCGATTTGTTGTTTGCGCCTGCCCTTTTTTGTATAGATGATCAATCATTTGATTAAATATATGACCAATTCGGCCATCATTTGAAACATGTAACTGCACTTTTAAAAGAAGATGTAAATTAGCACTAGCAATAATATGAGGAGCCTTATAATGAGTAAACTCTTTGTTCAAGCTTACGCCGTCTAAATAGTAAGCAACAAGATTTTCATCTTCGCTACTCCAACATTTGATATCTTTTAGTGATTGATTGCCAATGATGGGAGTATGCATGATTGTTTTAGCAACTTGTCTAGCACAAATATTCGCAAACTCCCAATTTGTTTTGTCAAAATTCTTTTTTACCTCATGAAGTAAATAATCTACCCAACATGTTTTTGCGAACACCGAGATATTTAGGTAAGAGACTGCATGAGCAACCAGTAATCCTCTTAAAGTACCGGCCAGATGAGAATCATTTAAATCTATGTTATTAGATAAAGTCTGATCGGTTCGATGAGATCTCAAAAATGCAATTAAGCCAATTGCAGCAGCCGGACCCATATATAGAATAGCCATCACATCAGCACCGATTTCGCTAAACCTGTTACCCCAGTAGTTAGCCCAATTTTTTTTTACATCCTCTGGGTAATATTCCAAAGCTTGATAAATGTCTTTCTTAATGGCATTTGATAAAATTTTTTTAGCTTTTGGATTTGTTTCAAAAATAGTGTGAGCAGTTTCACGGGCTAATACAAGCCAACTTAATATTCCTTTAGAAGAATAAGATAAAGGAAAAGAAACAATAGGAATAGAGTTTTCTAATCCGTTTATAGAAATAGCACGCTCTTTTTTAATGGAATGCTTAAAAAGTGCCCAATGACCTATCTCATCTTCTGCCCACTTAGCAATGGGTGGTAAACAATGGCTAGCAGTACAGAAACTAGATGAAGCAACAAACGTATTCCACATGTCGCATACCATCAGTTGTAAAGCGCAGGTTTTTTTCCATTGAAAGCTACTGCTATGTTGCAGGATTATTTGAGCAATATTATGAGCAGTTTCGTATATTTTTAATTGCGTGCGTGCGGCCTGATGGGTAATTCTTTGACTATTCAAGAATTCTACATAAATGGAGGGGTTATTTAGGTATGTAAACTCCCAATCTTCAAAACATTCTAAATGCTTAATAGCATGGCCCCAAAAGTTGTTATAATAAGAATTTCTTAAATTGCGCTGCTTTTCTTGAATCGCTTTAAAAAAAGCTTTTTTAGTTTTTAGCGAAGGCAAGCTAACAGATTCTTTTGCAGTTTCTGCTAACTCTTTAACAAGAATTTTCATATTCGAAGATAGGGCGCTCCAATGTACTGGTAGCCTATCTTGAAAAACGGCAGAAGTAGAATTCATATAGCCCTTGATACTGATTTTATTTGAAAAAAATATATGAGGAAAATCTTGTAATTTTCATCAAAATAAAAATATTTTTTAATTTAAAAATTTTAACTTCTTTTAACTAAGGCTAGCAATCCAGCATTTTTCAATTGAATAGCTATATATCTTCAGATTAAAATAAAAGTGAAAGAAATAAAAAATTCTTTATTTTTCTTTAATTTTTTTTATCTATTTGAAATTTTAATTCACTTATATAAATAAGTATTCATATGCAAATTAGATAAGCTGTTTAATTCCCACATAAATATCTAAAACAATATTTTGATGATCGGTGGCTCTTTCATCATAAATTTCAAAATCTGCATTATATCGGCGCTCTCCGCCTAGCTCTGAGGCTGACATTTTCCAGATATAATTCCATGCATTCACAACCACATCAGGCATGGGAGCTGGCGCTGTTGTAAATTTTGCATACTGCTGCATAGGAATGAGTAGTGTTTGAAATTCTGTAGATAGGTGATCATCAAATAAGAGAACTTCTTCTCCTATAAAATAGGTATAAGAGCCTTTATAATCACTTTCATAATCTGTATAAACGCAAAAGGTTGTCCCCGGCTTTATTCTATGAAGAATTTTATCAGCAAGTTTTTTGTGAAAATAGCGATTTACACAAGGAAAAATAGCGCTTCCCATTTTGTCTAATTCTTGTTTATAGCTAGTTCTAACACTAACTCCAACTAGTTTTATTTGAGGTTTGGAGATTAAAATTGTCTGCATTATTCTTTCCAATAGTATTTTTGACTGCTTAATGATTTCTTCAACCATAGGGGAGCGTAAAGAGATGCTTGGCCGCAACGATATCCTAATAACTTTACTGCTGTTTGTAAAAGAGCGTAAGGAATAAAGTGTGGTTGTTTTTGTTTCAAAGTCTTCAATAGGGCTTTTAAATAATGAAATCCTCGTTTTGCATCTTTTCCCCCCTTTTCCAATAAATGTTGGTAAGAAGTTCTGGCATAGCCAATATCAAAATGACGGCAAAATTCTTGTTTAAGTGTATAGTCATGCGAATGATGCACTTCAGCTTCTGCAACATAAGCAATTCGATGATTTCTTTGCAGGAGTTGTGCAACCGCAACGGTGTCTTCGCCGAATAAAACAGGTGAAAAACCGCCAATTTCATCTAAGGCAGCGTTTAAATAAGCGGCACAAGAATTAGAACAAAAAAAAGTGTAGACTCCATATTTCTTTACATCTTTAATGCTTCTGATATGACCTTCTGAAGGATAATTGAATTGACGTGGAAAGCTGGCAAAAAAACCTGCTCCTTGGTGAGGTATTTGCCTTGCGTAAGAAACACAAGCTTCTCCAAGAAGTAAAGGACTAATGAGTTTCTCTAACATACTTGCAGATGTTGGATAGGCATCTTGTGTCATCATGACTGTTATAGTTGTATTGAGAAATTGTCTGCCTTTTTCCCTTGTTAATCCATGATTAAACTCAGTTTGTGGAATAATAAGTGTTTCAACACCCATGGCTTGCGCAATAGAAATTGTTTCATCTGTGGAAGAAGAATCAATAATGAGAATGCGTGGTTTTAGGCGAGATTGGATGAGAGGTCCTAAACAGAGAGGAAGGTGTTTGGCGGCCTGAAAAGTGGGAATAACGATACCGATGGAAGGTTGCATAAAACAAGTGGTCCTAATTAACTGAGTTTTTTATATATCCAACGGGAGGGATGACGAAGACTAAAGATAAACTTTCTAAATCCACGCTTAAAGGAATAGCTTCAATCTCATAAAAATAATCTCCCTCTTTAAGTAAATGAATTTTACTAATTGTGGCTACTTTCAAACCTGCTGGAAAAACTCCATCCATTCCTGTTGTGACTAAAAGATCATACATTTTTAAAAGGGGAACAGCAGTACCTTCTTGATTCAAAGGTTTACCTGTTCTTAAATCTCTTCCATTACCCTCCTCGTCAGCAAAATCATAGTTAAATCCTGTTCCTTTTAAAATAAACGATTGTCCTCTTATATTTGGTCGTTTAATTCCTTGTAAATGACCTTTAGCAAGGTACCAAGTCTTTTTATGAGTTTTTAAAACTGTTTTTAAATGAGATAAAAACTTAGCAATCTGATCCGAGTCTTCTTTTGAAATAATTTTAGTGTTTTTTCGTTGTAATTGAATAAGAATAGATTCAATTTGTTCAGCAAGAAATAGCTCTTGTTCACCACCGCGAACTGCTCTTACAGAAGGGGTTAGGCCTGTGTCTGTAATTAATCGAACGCGTGATTGGTGAGTTCCTACATAATCGATGACACCAACAATTGTTTGTCCTACTAGCACAGGGCTGTTTTTAGCTATAATTTTATCATTTGGGGGATTATCAGATTCTCCAACATTAATCCACAAAGATTGGTTCCAAGTATCTAAAGAACGAAATATAACACGAGCAGGCTTGGTTTGGATTTGTAACTGAAGATTGGTAAAAAATTGTTGTTTAGTATGTTCTTGTTGTTTTTGTAAAATTTGAAGCTCTTGAGGATATTCAGTAGCTAATTTATTTAATTGAAATTGTAAAGACTGCTGTTGATCTAATAGTTCGTAAAGAGTTTTTAGATCATTATTCAACAATTGATTTGTAAGTTCAAGTTTTTGTTTTTCTTCTTGAAGAGAAAAATTTGTTTTGGAAGGCGGAGCTTCAAATGGGTGTAAAATAAAATGTTTAATATAAAGTAATTTGTTCCACAAAGGAGCCAGGAGAGCGACAGATTCTCCTCTAAGCTTGTCAGAAATCGGTCTTGAAAGGCTTAGAGAAAAAATTAAAGCAATAAAGATAATAAGGTAGGAAATGGCAAATTTTTTGTTCACTTAATATCAAAGCTCAAAAAAAATATATATAAACGTTTTATAAATTTAAAAAGATGATTACCTTTGTTTCAACTTAATGTCTTTATCTCACCAAGTCGTGAGGAAATTCGGATTTTTTAAGGTCGAGATGAATCACATTATTTGAACTTTCGGAGATTACTGCTTTTCAATATATTGCGAATAACGCGGTAAAAAGTAACTCCTCTACATGTTCCTAAAAATAGCCTGAAGTCACAAGATCGCCATCCTATTATGCCTGTTGAATATTTGGATAGCTCATTTTTGAACCAACCTTGAAGAAACACCTTTCAAGTGATTCACCAAAAAAGAAATCGTTACTTTAATTGAATAGTTAACAAGGATGCGCAGGTTTTCTTTTACCCCTTCTAAAAAAACCAAATGCACAGGCATGAGAAAAATACATATTCTTTCTGTTTTTAAACTTGTTGCCTGATTCATAAGCTAAATTGTAGCATGGATTTATAATTATTCGAAAAACATTTCAATTCCTTTTATATCCGACAAAAACAGGCTAAGGCATCACAAACCCAATTTAATAAATGCAGTTTTCTATATAAAATGAGGCTGCAGTCAATGCGATCATCGAAAAAACATTGGGTGAAAGAACGCATTGCTGTCCTGAATGTGAAATAAGGCTTTAAGAGATTTTAATGCAGTGCAAAATATTTTATCCTTCGGATTAGCTGGCCTGAGAATAGCTTTTAGAAGCTTCCACCTGTAAGCAGGAGCCTTCACTACTACATAACAGATGAAATTGCATTGACTACATATTCAATATTTTGAGTGTTTAATCCTGCAATATTGATTCGTCCGTCGCTAGGAATATAAATAGCAAATTCTTTCCGCAAACAATTGACTTGGGAATAATTTAATCCGCAAAAACCAAATAAACCAATTTGTTGGTGCAAGTAGTTTAAATTTTTATCTTCTCCTTTGACTAACAAAGAAGCAATAAATGTTTTCCGCATTTCAACAACTCGGTCACGCATATTTTTTAATTCTATTTTCCATTCTTCGGTTAATTCTGGTGAACTCAAGATTGTAGAAACAATTCGAGCTCCTTGAAGAGGAGGATTGGAGTAATTAGCACGAATTAAAAACTTTAATTGACTAGCTATAGATGGTATTTGTTTTTGTTGGGATGTCACAACAGTCAAAAAACCTACTCGCTCCCCGTATAAACCAAAATTTTTAGAAAAAGAGTAAGCGATCAACATTTCATGGCCTTCACTAGCAAAGTACCGAATAGGTAGTGCATCAAGTTCTAAATCTTTCCCAAATCCTTGATAAGCGATATCAAAAAAAGGAATGAGTTCATGTTTTTTAATCAGCTGAGAAAGCTCTTTCCATTGTTCAAAAGTTGGATCGACCCCTGATGGATTGTGACAGCAACCATGCAGAAGAATAATGCTTCCAGTTGGCATTTGGCGGATGGCTTGGCACATCCCTGAAAAATTTAATTTGTATGCATTAAAATCGAAGTAAGGATAGGAATCAATTTTTAAACCTGTTTTTTCAAAAACCTGTTTGTGGTTTGGCCACGATGGTTGAGAAATAAAAATTTTTTGGCAAGTAAGCTTATTTAAAAACTCTCCTCCTAAACTTAAAGCGCTTGTTCCTCCAACGGTTTGAACAGCAAAAAAATTTTTATTGGTAAACAAAGCGTGGTCTGAACCAAATAACAGCTCTAAAGAATTTTTTAGGAAAACACTATTTCCCTCTATCGGTTGATAATCTTTATTGAGATGTTTTTGAAGTAGATCAATTTCTGCTTTTCGGACACTTGTGAGAACTAGTGAATGCCCATCTGCAGTTTTATAAGTTCCTACACTCAAATTAATTTTTTGAGGATTTTGATCAAGAGAAAAGTCTATAGAGAGATTTAAAATTGGATCTGGTGGCAAAAGAGAAATATTATTAAAAAAAGGCATGAGGTCCCTTATCTTAAATGACATAATAAAGCTATGTCAGCAGAACTTTCCTGAATTTTTTAAAAACCTTTATTATACAAGAGCTTTAACATATCGGATGAATAAAGAATATTGAAAAAATGGAATTTTATTGCAAACTTTAGTCAAATCGATATGAAATTCGTGGAGAAAAAAAGTGATAAAATAGAGACCATCCATCCCATTTTTGATTTTTTCAAAAGTTCTTGACTGAATGTCATATTGAGGAGAGAGGGCAGGCAAAAATTTGCGGCCATACAAGTCATAAGCAAAAGTTATTTTTCCCATGTATGACTTTCCAATTTCGCACGCAAAAAATTAAAAGCACCATGCTTGGCGTACAACAAACCTAAGGACATGGTTTATTGATAAATATCTAAATAAATTTGAGTGTGTGCAATTTAATTGACTACCAGCCTTTCCAATAGAAAAAAGAGCAAACCCTAAGATTATTTGAGCAATCCCATATCGAGAACGATAAGTCGTGGACCATTGATGAAGCTTAAGAAATGTTTGCGGGGGCAAATATCCAATTAAATTAAAAGTATTGTCAGTTAATGTAAAAAAATAAATTTAAATGAGAAATTACTGTCGCCATGCTAGATATAATTTCATTGCATTATGAATAATATAATTTATTTTAAAATCAATTGCGATATAAAGACTGACTCAAATGAAGAATAATTATTTATTTGATCAAAAAAAACAAGATCATTACCATTGCTTTTCTTTTGGGGCGTTAGCTCAGTTGGTAGAGCGCAACAATGGCATTGTTGAGGTCAACGGTTCGATTCCGTTACGCTCCAGCTTCTTGATTTCTTTTTCTGGCATTTAATTATTTTTTGAGATGAGCGCTTAATAAAGTAGCCATTTTAAACATGTCTACAGGCTGCGTTGTTCCAAAAACTTGCGAAAGCTTGGCATCTGGTATAATTAGCCGTTTATTGTTTGTATCTTGAAGTTGATGTGTTTTAATATAATCCCAAACTTTTTTCGTCATGTCGCCACGGGTTATTTCTGAAACTTCTATAATCCCTCTTAATTCAGGAGAAACTTGATAAACAGGCATTTGCCTTACTTTTTTTGGTTTATCGGGGGGCGATTTGATTTTTTTAGTCGCTTTTGAAACATTAGCTTTTGCTGTTTTCTTTGTTTTTTCTTTAGTAGCTGTTTTAGCTGCAGCTTTTTTTCCTTTTTTCTCGTAGGGTGTGCGCGGATGATTGGGATATTTATTTTCTACCTGCTCTAAATTATTAACAATGACATCACATTCGGGGAAAGTCGAGCAAGAATAAAAAATTTTACCAAAACGAGATTTTCGAGCTACCATATGGCCGGGGCATTCGATAGCTGGGCAAGAAGGGAGATCTTGTTGCGATAGCGGTTCCTCACCTTTTTTAGGAATATTGATAATACCTTTGCATTCAGGATACTTCGTACAACCTAAAAATGCTCCGTAACGTCCGTGTCTAATTTTCATTTCAGAGCCACAATTAGGACAAGGTTGCTCCCAATCAAAGTCAGTAGCATAATCTTCTTTATTAAATGTAATTTCTTCCACAGGGGAAGAATAATCACATTCAGGATAACGAGAACATCCAAAGAAATACTTAGAACGAGCCCAAACTTTTTGTAGCTTGCCAATTTTACATTTCGGGCAATCAATTTCGGTCATGACTTTAGGAACAAATGCTTCTTTAAGAGCTATTTCCAAAGTGGGGTTAAATTGTTCCCAAAAATCTCGAATAAGGGTTTTCCAATCTTTCATATTTTCGGCTACACGCTCTAAATCGTCTTCCATAGCTGCGGTAAAGCCAATATTCATGATTTTTTGAAAACTAGTTTCTAACATTTGAGCAATAATTTGACCGAGTTCCGTGGGTTTGAGCCTTCCGTTTTCTTTAACCGTATAATCCCGACTTTGAATTTTATTCATAATTGCAGCGTAAGTCGATGGCCTTCCAATACCCGATTTTTCTAGTTCTTTTACTAAAGAAGCTTCTGTAAAACGAGGTGGAGGCCTTGTGAAAGCTTGCTCGGAAGTTAATTCTTGCAGGAAAAGCGTTTGTCCTTCTTCCAGTTTAGGCAACATTCGATTTTCATCATCTTTTTCGTCATCATCATTTTTTTCTTCATAAACAGCTAAAAAACCCTGAAATTTGATAATCGAACCTGTTGCTCTGAGTAAAATTCCTTCACCAGCTAAAATATCAGCTGAAACAGTATCGTAGATAGCAGCGACCATTTGAGAAGCTAAAAATCGTCGCCAAATCAATTGGTACAATGAAAATTGTTCTTTAGTTAGGTATGGCTGGACTTTTTCAGGTGTATTTTGCAAACTGGCAGGCCTGATTGCTTCGTGAGCATCTTGCGCGCTTTTTTGAGTACTGTATTGTTTAGGATCTGATGGAATAAAATCGCTACCATATTGCTTTTTTATGAATTCGCGCGCTTCTTGAACGGCCTCTGGAGAAATGCGCACTGAGTCTGTACGCATATAAGTGATTAAACCCTCTGGTCCGTCAGATCCAAGATCAACTCCTTCATAAAGCCCTTGAGCAATGTTCATCGTACGAGCGGAAGAAAAACCGTGGTGTCGGCTAGCTTCTTGCTGAAGAGTAGAAGTGATAAAAGGAGGAACTGGAAAACGTCGTTTTTCTTTACGTTCAACTTTTTTGACCTGATAAGGGCCGGGTTTCATTCTTTTTAAAATCGCGTCAGCTGCTTCTTTATTGTTAACAATTGTAATCTCTTTTCCTTCAATGGGTTCTTTCTCAAATCGTTTTCCATCAACAGAATACAATGCAGCTCGAAAAAGGCGATCTTCTTGATTAGTTTTTAAAATGGCTCCGATATTCCAATATTCGATAGGTTTAAAAGCTTCAATTTCTTTTTCACGATCCACCACTAATTTTAAAGCAACAGACTGAACTCTTCCAGCCGATAAGTAGTTTTCTCGCCCTCGTTGAATTCGTCTATTGAGTAAAGGGGAAATTTTATATCCCACAATGCGATCTAATAATCGTCTCGCTTGTTGGGCATTTACTAAGGCAATATCAATTTCTCTAGGATTTTCCAATGCCTTAACAACAGCATCTTTTGTAATAGAATTGAAAGAGACTCTTTTAATATTTGTATTAGGAGGAAGAACTTGAGTAATGTGCCAAGCAATAGCTTCTCCTTCTCTATCAGGATCTGGAGAAAGGTAAACGACATCACACTGTTTAGCTGCTTTTAAAAGCTTTGAAATGACCTCTTCTTTGTTAGGCATAATCGTATATTTAGGTTCAAAGTCATTCTCAATATCGATTCCAAATTCTCTTTCAGGTAAATCGCGAACATGGCCAATCGACGACTCAAAAATAAAATTTGTGCCAAGAAATTTTTTCAACGTTTTAATTTTAGCGGGTGATTCGACGATAATCAGCGCTTTACCCATGTTCTCACGACTCCATGATTGAAGAGCATATGTTAAATTTTATTGTAAAACTAAAGCTCTCTTTGATGTCTCTTCATTCTATTAAATTTTTTTATAAAATTTACCAGGAAATTCTTTAATTATTTTTTTTAAGACTAAACTCATTAGCAAGCTATTAACTTGTTGAATAGGGAGTTGAGCTCGTTTAACAATTTCTTCTATAGATAATTCTTCGACTGGCAATTTTTGTAGTAAATGGATCTCTTCTTGTTTTAAATGCACCAGATCTAAATGTTTTTGTTCAATTGGTGTTGTAAAACAGAAGGTATCAAGACATTGTACTATATCTTCAATATTTTCAACTAATATTGCTTTTTTGTTTTTAATTAGGGCATGATTTCCTCGAAAATTTTCTTGGTCAACTCTTCCGGGTAAAGCCCAGATATGTTTTTTTTGTTCAAGAGCATTTTCAATTGTGAGGATTGCTCCACTTTTGTGAGGAGCTTCTATCAACAGTGTGCCTAAACTCATTCCACTCACTAAACGATTTCGTTTAGGAAAATGACTGCGGTGGGGAGGTGTTGACATGGGAAATTCAGAAATAACAGCTCCTTTTTTTGCTATTTGATCAGCTAAATGATAGTTTTCTTGAGGATAAATATTCGCTAATCCTGAACCGATAATGGCTAATGTTCTACCTCCAGCTTCTAAAGCTCCTATGTGTGCAGCTGTATCAATTCCTCTGGCTAAGCCGCTTACGATTGTAAAGCCTGCTTGGGCAAGCTCGTAACTAAATTTTTTTGCCATTTCCAATCCATACAGAGTGGCTTGTCTAGTTCCAATAATAGTTATACTTTGATTATCTTGAGGCTTTAATTCTCCTTTTAGGTATAAAAGTGGGGGATGATCAGGAATATTTTGTAATTGCTTGGGATAAGAAGGATCTTTAAAAGAAATAAGATGAGTATGGAATTTTTCTACTAATTGAAGATTAGCAAAATGTTTTTTAGACTGGATGTGTTCTTGCCATTGATCTAAAATTTTTTGTTTAAATCCGGGTAAACGGCTTAGTTCCGTTATCGAAGCAGAAAGAGCCTTTTTTGCAGAACCAAAATAGTCTACTAAAAACCGCACTTTGACAGGTCCAATTAACGGCATATCCGTCAAAATCATTAAGGCTTCTAATTCTTCCAAATTCCCTCAATATTCTTCATACATTTCCACTATTTTAAAATTGAAAAATTAGATTGTTTTGAAAAGAGAAATTAAAAAATCTTTATGTATTAAGACTAGTTCTTTCTTTTTTTCTTTAAAAATTTCGAAAAAATTCTATTGTTTTGCCATTTTTGTTGACAGAGTATTTTTTATCAAATGAGGGTCTACATCAAAAATTTGTGTCACTTTACCAACTTTTTCAGGCAGAATGAGATTAATAGAACCATTTCGTCCCTTTTTATCTTTTGCCATTAAATAAGTGAAACGTGTAAGTGGAAAATGAGGTAAATGGATAGGTAATAGAGCTTGTTGACAAAGAGCATCTTGCCTTTGCATAGTTTCTTGCGTTGTTAAACCCATTTGACAACTTAAATAAGCAGCGCAGCTCATTCCAATAGAAACCGCTTCACCATGTAAATATTGATAACGGCTCATCATTTCAATTACATGACCAAATGTATGGCCATAGTTCAGTTGGGTTCTTATTCCCAAATCTTTAAAATCAGCTTCAACATATTTTTTTTTAATTGCACATGATTGTTGAATGATAATCTCGAATAATTTTTCATCTCTTTGATCTATAAGAGACCAAGAATTTTCAAGAAGTTCAAAAAGTGAGGGTGAGGCGATCATTCCATATTTAATAATTTCTGCAAAACCTGCTTGATAATCCCTTTTCGAAAGTGTTTTTAAAGTAAAAGGATCTATTAAAATTTTTTTAGGTAGATGGAATGACCCTATAATATTTTTAGATTTACCTGTGTTAATTCCTGTTTTTCCACCGATGCTAGCATCAACCATGGCAAGAAGGGTAGTTGGAAGATAAATCGTATCGATTCCTCTCATATAGCAAGAGGCTACAAATCCCGCTAAATCACAGATAACACCGCCTCCTAAAGCGATCACAAGAGAATATCGATCTAGCTGGTGTTTGATAAAATGTCGCCAGCACCTTGTTGTTTGTTTTAAGCTTTTACTCGTTTCACCTTCAGGGATCAGTAAAACGGAGAAATCCCAGCTGAGTTCAAAAAACTGTTTAGTTATTTTCTGCTCATACATTGCCCATAAATGAGGATGAGTTAGGATGACAACTTTTGAGTAAGTTAAAGACTCTAAATAGTATTTTAAATCATCTAAACAATGACTTTGAATGACATAGTTTGATGAGTTTAACATAATTAACCTTACGTTTTGAATTTATTTAATTGAAAATCAAATACTTCGTTAATTTTTTTTGCTAAGAATTTGAATGTAGATTGGTAATTCTACAAAATTAATGATAAAAAAGAAGCGGCTAATCATTAATTAGCCGCAAGTTTTCTTTACTAGAAAGAAACGGTAATAGTTCCGCTGACTTTAACCACTTGATAAAGTGGTTGAGTGTCTGCTGAATTAGTACCTATGGATAGATGTCGCGCCGGAACGAGTAAATTTAATTCTGAATCTACTCTTGCATATTCGTGAACATCTTCTAACGCGAGCGAGCTGTTATAATTGCTCACAATTATTCTCCATCTACCTTTTGAAAGGTAGTTAATTGAGAACGAATTTAAGCCGTCACTGAATGACACCCCTTTTTTGGTTTATGGGACGCTTAATTGTATTAATTCAACTAGCATCTTTAGCCAGAACAAAGAGAGCTATAGCTGATATCGCCAAAGCTAACTCACCGTCCTCTCAAATTGATCTTTATCTCGCTTATTACGAGTCTTATTTTTTTTTATGGCTTCGAAAAAATTCCCAGGCTTGTGGCTTCGAGCAATGATAGCCTAATGTCACCTCCTTTGGTGCTCCGTTGTTCCACTCTTTGAGAAATACAAGGGTCCCCACTCCCATCTACCAAAACTAGACAAGAGGATTTGCTCTGCTTTGCTTTAAAGATAAAAATTTAAAACAAATCTGAACAAAAAATAATAATTATTATTTTCATTTATCAAATAAAGATTAAATCTGCAAGATTGCTTCATCCAAAGTATTGTTTTTGATAAATGTTAATTTTCCAATTTATGATTTCTGTTGGTTTTTTCTTCCTTCAACAAATTGTTCTAAATTTATTTGCCCTGCTTGAAATAATTTTGTTGTGATGAGTTCAGCTTCCGAAAAATCTTTATTTCGATTGAGTGCGATTAATTGATCCCAAATGGCAACTGCTTCTGAAGCTTGGTTCAATTGCTCATGTAAAAGGGCTAATCGAATTAGATTATAGACAGAAAGCACAACATTTTCAGGAATTAGGGATAATTGTTTTTGTAGGTCATTCGCTTGCATTAATGCTTCTTTGTAAGATCCTTCACTAATGAGTAATGAGGTTTTTGCGTAATTTACATATAAATTTAGTTGATCAGGTTTTACTCGTTCAAACGTTGATTTAGCTAACTGTTTTGCTTCTGATGGTTGATTTTGGATAATGAAATATTGGGCTAAAACACCATCATATTTAGCATGGAGTTCAGGATGGCGAGCCATAATAGCTAATAGCTCTTGAATATGAGTTTTCTTAATGTCGGAAGAGCTGGTATTTTGTTCAATTTGTTGAAAAGCATTCGCAGCTTGTATAAAGTCGTTTTCAGCGTTTAATGTTTGTAAAGATAAAAAACGGTAGATAAAAAGCAAAGCGGCAAATAAGCCCAATAATCCCCATAAAAAAAAATGTTTGCGATCAGATATCCACAAAATCAAAGGATGATCTACCCAATCATCAGATAAGCTTGGTGATTGAAAAGGAGAAAATGTCGTTTTTTTATTCATAAGCATCACTGGTTTAAATTTTGTTTAACGAATTGTTGTGAAAAAATTTCTTAACAACCTTTTCTGCACATGCAAAGCGTAATTTCTTATAGATAATCTTTTTGATTAAAAAACTATAAATAAAAGCATGATATTTTTCAGCTATTTCTTGTAAAATTAAAAGTCCTTTATTAGCTATCACCTATCAAATCAAAGTTTGAAGTCTTTATATTAAAACTTAGACTAATAATTTTTTTCAAAATTCTATAATTATAATAATTTATTAGAACATGCAAGAAGAGACGACAAAAGAAAATAGAGATGATTTGAGAGAGGTGCTTCTTTCTCAAATTCAAATAAATCCTTACCAGCCCAGGCGTGAATTTAAGAAAGAGGAACTACAAGAGCTGGCAGACTCAATTAAAGCGGTGGGCATCATCCATCCGCCACTTGTTCGTATGCTTGTGGATTCTGAAAAATATGAACTCATTGCAGGAGAAAGAAGATTTCGAGCTTCCCAAATTGCTGGTTTAAAATCTATTCCTGTTTTAGTTCGAAAAACTTCTTATGTTCAATCAGCGCAAGCTGCTTTAATTGAAAATATTCAACGCATAGATTTGAATCCTTTAGAAATAGCTAAAGCCCTTAAACAACTGATGGATGATTTCAACTTTAGCCAAGAACGCCTCTCACAACAAATCGGTAAAAAAAGATCGACAGTGGCTAATTATCTTCGTTTATTGACTTTACCTATGACCATTCAAACTAGTATTTGGCAAGGGACAATCAGTATGGGGCATGCTAAAGCTATTCTTGCTTTAGAGTCAGAAGATAAGCAAAAACTATTACATGATTTGATTTTAAGAGACACTCTTAATGTACGAGAAGCTGAACAAGCGGCGGCTAGAATTAACCAAAAAGCAAAAAAACAACAATTGAGCTATGTTACGAGGGATTTTTATTTAGAACAATTGGCAGAAAAAATTCAGCAAAATTTAGGGACAAAGGTCGTCATACAAGGAAAAGGTAAGAAAGGACGTATTTCTATTGATTATTATAATCTTGATGATTTAGATCGGCTGTTAGATATATTTGGGATAAAAGATTAATTAAGGCTGAGGATAAAATGGAGAAAAAAAAATTGTTAATTCGAGGGATGCACTGTGTTTCATGCGCACAAAATCTTGAAAACAGTTTGAAGAAAGTTTCTGGATTACAAGAGATTCAGGTTGATTATTCGACTAGTCAAGCTGATATTATTTTTGACGAAAACAAAGTTTCATTTGCCTCACTAGAAAAGCATATAAAAAAAATGGGATATGAGAGTTATTCATTTAGGCATTCTTTAGATGAAGATAGACGAATAAAGCAAAAAGAAATTCAAAATTCTTTTAAAACCTTTTTGATCGCTGCTGTTTTGTCTTTGCCTTTTGTGATTCAGATGTTGGCGATGATGTCAGGATATGCTTTTTCCATTCCTCCAACATGGCAATTTTTTTTAGCCACCCTTGTACAATTTGGGTGTGGAGGAACATTTTATCGATCCTCTTTTTACGCTCTTAAAAACTGGCAAATTAATATGGATGTTTTGGTTGTTTTGGGATCAACTGCGGCTTATCTATTTAGCTTTTATGTTTATCTTTTAAAACTTTCTTACTCTTTTTATTTTGAAAGTAGCGCACTCATTATTACATTGATTTTATTTGGACGTTGGTTAGAAGCCGTCACTAAAGGAAAAACCTCTAAAGCACTAGAGCGTTTATATCATTTACAGCCTAAAATTGCTCGTATTGAAAAAAATGGTGAAATTATAGAGGTGGATGTTGCCTCGATTCAAATAGGTGATATTTTTATGGTACGTCCTGGAGATCATATTCCAGTTGATGGATGGGTGATAGAAGGAGAGTCTTCCATCAATGAATCTTTGTTAACGGGAGAAAGTTTGCCGGTTTATAAGAAACAGGGATCGAAGCTTTACGCAGCGACAATCAATGAAACTGGTTACTTGAAAGGGCAGGCCTCTTCAGTTGGATCCGATACAATTTTAGCTCAGATTCTTCGAGCTGTAGAAAAAGCTCAATCTTCGAAAGCACCTATTCAAAAATTTGTGGATAAAATTTCTGCAGTTTTCGTTCCCTGCGTACTTCTAATCAGTTGTTTGACGATATTAATTTGGACATTCCTAATAGGTGATTTTACAGATGGATTGGTTAATGCGGTCTCTGTTCTGGTGATTGCATGCCCTTGTGTTTTAGGATTAGCCACGCCGGCAGTTCTTGCGGTAGCAAGTGGGGTTGGGGCACAATACGGAATATTTTTTAAACAAGCTTCTTCGATCGAGCAGGCTGAAAAAATTAAATTTTTATTTTTGGATAAGACTGGCACCTTAACGAAAGGAGTTCCCTCTGTAATGGGAATCTATCCAAATGCCAAATATCTTAAGAATGACGTATTACAAATAGCAGCTTCGCTTGAAAATTGCTCTTCCCATCCTTTAGCTAAGGCGATATTAAATGAGGCCAAAGAAGAGAGAATTCTTTTAAAAATTGTCAAAGAATTTAATTTATTTATTGGAAAAGGAATTACAGGAACAATTGATGAAAAGGTTTATTATTTAGGCTCTGCCAACTTTGCAAAAGAAATGGGAATTGAAATCGACCCTGCTTTTTCTCTTCTTGAAAAACAAGGAGAATCGCTGGTCTTTGTTTGGACAGACCAACATTTATTAGGCATGATTACCATCATGGATGAGCTAAGAAAGGAAAGTATGGAAGTAATTCGTTTGTTGAAATTGAAAGGAATTTATCCCATCCTTTTAACTGGAGATCGAAAATATCTTGCTGAAACTATTGCAAAAAAAGTGGGGATTGAAGATGCGCGGTTTGAATTGCTTCCAGACAATAAAATGCAGATTATCCGAGAAGCTAAAAGTGGTGGAAAAGTAGGAATGATTGGAGACGGAATTAACGATGCTCCAGCTCTTGCAGAAGCTGATGTGAGTTTTGCTCTTGCCTTTGGTAGCGATATTGCTATTGAAGTCGCTGATATTACTTTAATACGAAATGATTTAATGAGTTTAGTGGACGCTATAGATCTTTCCCAGCAGACCATGCGTAAAATGAAATATAATTTATTTTTAGCATTTATTTATAATATTCTTGCGATTCCTTTGGCAGCTTTTGGACTTCTTAATCCAATGATTGCGGCAGGAACAATGGCAATGAGCTCTGTTTCTGTGATCGCCAATGCGTTATTACTACGTTATTGGAAGCCAGAAATAAATAGAAATAATGTTGAGAGGATTGTCAAAGTTTAAAATGGGAAAACAAATTTTTATTACAGGAATAGCCGGATTCATTGGCTTTCACCTCGCGCAAAAGCTTGCAAAAAGAGGAGATCGTATCATTGGATATGATAATTTTAATCCTTATTACGATACCCAGTTAAAACGCGATCGTGCGTTAAAATTATCAAAATTGGGCATTGAAATTATTGAAGGAGATATTCAAAACTATGAAAAGCTGCAAAATAGTATTCTATTGCATCAAACAACCCATTTGATCCACTTAGCTGCACAAGCCGGTGTTCGTTATTCATTACAAGAACCGGCCACTTATCTTAAAACCAATGTAGATGGATTTTTAAATATTTTAGAAATTTGCCGCTCTCATCCCCATTTAAAATTAATTTATGCATCCTCGTCTTCCGTTTATGGCCTAAATACGAAAGTTCCTTTCTCTTTAGAAGATCGTACCGATCAACAAGCAAGCTTATACGGAGTGACTAAGAAAACTAATGAATTAATGGCTAAAACTTATCATCATCTATTTGGAATCTCTTCAATTGGGCTACGTTTTTTTACAGTTTATGGGCCTTGGGGTAGGCCAGATATGGCTTATTTTTCGTTTGCAAACGCCATTGTTCAAGGAAAACCTATTGAAATTTTTAATGAAGGTAAAATGCAAAGAGATTTCACGTATGTGGATGATATTGTGGAAGGAACCATCGGAGCCATAGATACTGAAATTTCATTAGGCGTTTTTAACTTAGGTAATCACAGACCAGTTGAATTATTATATTTTGTATTATTGTTAGAAAAAGAGCTGGGGATTAAAGCTCATAAAATATGGCTGCCCATGCAGTCTGGTGACGTTGTTGCTACCTTTGCTGATATCCAGGAAAGCACGAAACAACTTGGTTTTCAACCTAAAATTTCTATTGAAGAAGGCCTTTGTAGATTTGTGAAATGGTATAAAAACTACTATAATTTATAAAAAATTAGGGATTTTATTTATTATCAAAGTATTTTTTGATTGGTCGTTATGAGTTTAGCCGGTTATATGTCAATTTATTTCGATTCGATATATGTCAATACGGAAATTCACCAAGAGGAAAAATCCTTCTCTTAGCTCAAATTTCTGAGATTCAATATAAATTTGCATTTTTTTATTTTTTTATTTTCTCTATTCGATTAATTTGCAATATCAACCTAAATTTCTGGGTGGATTTGCTCAAAAATCGTTTAGCGCGTTAATTAATTTCGGAAAAGTCTAATTTGAAAAGACAAAAGGATCTTTTATGCATCGTTTAACACTTTGGTTGGTTTGTACAGCTATTTTGATTTTAACCAGTTGCCAAACAAAAGTGATAGGAACTGGTCCTTGGGTAAAAAAAATTGATTCTGAAGAATTATCAAAAATTGTGATTAGTTTTTCGGCTAAGATGAAAATAGATAAACATTTAGAGTTAGAAGATTCGTGGGTAACTTATGAAGATTATATCAAAAAATTGTGTTTGCATTATTCTTCTCAGAGACTTTTAACTGTTTATGACGCTCGTCTCTTATTGGTAGAATTGGTTGAAGAGCTTCTTTATAGAATTAATAATAATTCTATTATTAGCTACGAAGTAGAACATTTTCCTTTTACAGCTGATGACCTTGATCTGAAAATCAATTTTGAAAGTTTTTACGGTCGTTTTGCTGACGAACAATATGTAGGTCTGATTTCGTTACAAGCCGGATGTGCTCATTTTTATGCTTTTGACCAAAAAAACCGAGGTATTGATTGGACAAATGATCGATTTGAACCGTATACGAAAAGCCGTGAATTAGCATTCATTAAAAGGGAAGTAGACCTTCCTTTCACGGATATGCATGAAACAAATTCTAGAGGACTTAATAAAGGCAATCTAGATGGAACTTATTTTCAATTGCAATCACAGTATTGAATTAAAGTTAACTAGCCAATGCTGAATAACAAAATACTTTGTTTAGAACCTACCGAGAGGTAGGTTTTGTGAATATAAAAAATTTGCTGGAGATTGAGCTTTCATTTGTTAAAGCTGCAAATTGCAATTAAATTCACTTATATTAATTTAATCTCTAAAACATGTTCCTTTAGATATACAAGATCTGCTTTGCATTGGAAAACAATTAACGATCGAAGATTAATATAGTTACTGAGTATGACATTGCCCTATAATTAGATCCATTTAAAATAGAAAATTCCACTACCTATACATTATTGTTTTTAGCTCATAAGTCTTTCTAAATTCTTTCGTAGAAAGACCATCTAGCGCGATATGAGGACGCCATTTATGATAATCTTCTCTCCATTCTT
>NZ_BCPZ01000288.1:0-3762 GCF_001950615.1 Candidatus Protochlamydia sp. W-9 | reverse complement strand
ATGAGGCTGTGTTCTTTGCATAACGGGTCGCTATTCCTCTCCAACGCTTCAAATGTAAAAATGCATTTTCCACCAAATGCCTTAACTTATAGAGATCTTTATCGTATTCTCGACCAGTTATGCGATTCTTTCGTGGAGCAATCACCACTTGCATTCCCTGACTTATAGCTTGCTCAACGATTGCGTCGCTATCATATCCTTTGTCTGCCAGTAACCACTCAGCTGTAAGACTAGCGATCAAATTCCTTGCTTGAGTACAATCTGCTGTTGTGCCTTCTGTAATAATGACCCTGATCGGCAGACCATGCGCATCCACGGCAAGATGCAATTTTGTATTGATCCCCCTTTTGTACGACTCATGCTCTGATTACCGCCTTTAGCTCCCGCTGCATGAGGATGCACTTTACAATGCGAAGCATCTATCACAAGCCATTCATAATCTGGATCGTCAATCAGTACCTCAAGCAACCTTTCCCAGACTCTCTGATCGCGCCACCGGATAAATCGCCGATGAGTATTGCTCCAACCACCGTAATCTGGAGGCAAATCCCTCCATGGAGCTCCCGTTCTTAATATCCAAAATACTGCATTGATAAAAGTCCTATTATCTCTTGCTATACCACCCTAAGCCCCTCTTCTTCCTGGCAAATGAGGTCCCAG
This sequence comes from Candidatus Protochlamydia sp. W-9, assembly GCF_001950615.1. Lineage (NCBI taxonomy): Bacteria > Pseudomonadati > Chlamydiota > Chlamydiia > Parachlamydiales > Parachlamydiaceae > Candidatus Protochlamydia > Candidatus Protochlamydia sp. W-9. The sequence goes on along the minus strand of NZ_BCPZ01000288.1, from coordinate 3,102 downwards.
TAAATTCCAAACTCTGTCGGATATATCATGTCTTCTGTACGCTTCCATAAGATGCTCCATTGATGAGCGTAGAAGAGTAGCACATTTAAGCATTTATTTTATTTCTCGTGATTATACTATCTAGTAAAACTTTAACTCGAAGCATATTAATCTTGCAATAAGCGATAATAGTTTTAAAAAGTATAATTTTTTTGAGATTACATGAATTTGCTCCGTGATTTTTCAAGGCTAGTATTAGGTTTGATTGTTTTATGATATTCTTTTATTTACATTTTTGCAGACTTCATAGATGCGATCAGCACTACTTTTTAGATCATTCGTAAAAAAGTATAGAGTGCTTGTAGAGCTTTGTCTTCATTTTGAATGATCTTTGTTAAAGTTACAGGAAAAGAATATCTTTAAGCCAGATAAATCATTTTTCTCCATCCTTAGGCTAAATATATTTAAATTTTGCTGGTAAAACCTCTTTTCTTACCTATTAAAAATAAATTAATTAAACAATTTGACCTAATATCTATTATATAATGTAAGTTGCAAATAACTAATTTATTAAAAATTTTGTTGCAACTACTACTAAAAATCCTAAGACTTTAATTTCAAACCTATTAGGCGCCGTTGCATAAATTTTTCTAGGCATCAGTCTTGATATCACGCCAAATACCTCCTCAATAAATTTTCTAATAACCTGAATTTTGGGTTTTTTAGGCAGTCATTAACAACAAGCGATGCTGCTCTGCTAATTTTATAGATGGCTTTTTAGGTTGATGAGTGTAAGCAACCATCCCAAATAGATTAATTAAAAAATTTCCGGCATTTCTGTGGCGTGTATGTTCAATTTGAGAAATATTTTTTAGTTGATCATTGACCGTTTCAATAATAGCTCGTTTTCTAAGAAGAATTTTGTCTGTCAACTTCATAAGATTCTGCTTCATATTCGATCTTAGGGTAGTAAATAGTTCAAAACCTTGTTTCAAAATCCTCTTTGAAAGTTCTTTCAAAATAGTCCCCTTATCACCAAATAGTTTCCCAAAAAACCCTTTCGACAAAGTTTCGGCAATAGAAACATCAGCAACATTTCCAGGAGTTAGCTGAAAAGCCAAAATTTCTCCTCTTTCATTGATCATGAGATGCAATTTAAACCCGAAAAACCACCCTGAAGTTGTTTTCCCCCTCTTTGCTAAACCTTTAAAGACCTTGTTTCTTTTTATGCGTTTATTTGTGGCAAACATTTATCGATGGAAAATCAATAAAAACAATTCCTGTGATTTCTCCTCTTTTATCCAAAAGATAAGCAAATAGAGGAACAAAGATTTAAGATATTTTGGCTTATGAAAAAATTTAAAAAACTAATAACTACGATATATTTAACGAAAAATCCTGAGCAAACAAATTACATTTGAAAAAATAGTTTTGACTAAGTTATTGCAGTCATCATCTATTTAAGATAGATAAACAATTTTCAGATAGGCTTTCTATCAAAATATTATCCAATAAAATGTCAGATTCTTTTTTTCTATGTTTTTTGATTTGGCTTAAAAAATTATAGTAACCTTTTAATTTCACATTTGCCTGTGAAATTTTATCAAGTTTTCCAGTAAAGGTGGCTACTATATCTGTTTGTACTGCCACTAACTGCGGTTACTGCAGTTTCTAAACTATTACCAAAGTTGGTTGCTACAGCTGATACACTTTTACATACATTACCAAATACAGATGTAGCACTTGCCAAATACCCATTCAACTCCCAAGGTTCTTCTTGCCTTTGCTTTATTTGTTCTGCATTTAATTTCTGTGCTGAACCTGAGTCTTCTATTTTTTCACTTACAATGCGCTCTTGCTCATTAATTTCTTGCATTCTTTGATTAAAGATTATTTCTATCGATTTATTAAGATTATTCAATTCTTCAACGCTTTGGCATTCATTTATAGTTTGTTGTAGACCTTCAAAGGTTTGCAGAGTTAAAGAGGGCGAAGATAATTTATTCATACATAACACCTATGTTTTTATAAGATAGTAACTTTAGATTTTTAAACTTATATTTATGAAATAAAGAAACTTAACCAGCCCTATTATTTAGCATGACTGAGATGTGTTTCTAATTGTCCATGCAAGCCCTAATTCATTACAATTTATCCTGAATATCTTTGCTGCTTAAAGCTAATTTCTTTATTTTTAACTCAAATTTTTTTGTATTCATTTAATATGGCAGGTAGATTAAATTCAAATTATTTATTCTAATATAAGCTTAATATATCATGCTACTTAAAAGCCACAAGCTTATCCGTAATGATGCGATTCATCGCAATCTAAATACCATTTGTTGTGAAAAAAAATGTGTTTGGTCATACATAAGATCCATTTTAATGTTGTTTTGAATTTCAATAAGATGTCTAAATATGCTATATTTTAAGAGATGGAAAAAAAGCAAAGCTCGATTCTTTAGTAACAAAACTCTTTAAGTTGCAATAAAATAATTAAAAATTTTAATCCAATTTTTGTAATGCTCTTACAAGACAAGTCAAAATGTTGGGTTCATAAGGAATAGCAATAACTCTCCTCCTCCTCTTCTGAGTCGATTTTTGATTTTCTAAGTGTAATTTTCAACCTTTTTCTTACAAATTTAAAGTCGGTAAATAGTTAATAAAACTAATTTGAGATAAAACTGACAAGGGTTTTATTTTTTTCTCAACACAAAAAAACAAAATCGCTTCAATCAGATTTATAAGACATGTTTGTATTAAACATCTTGCAAAAAAAGCGTATTCTTTCGCTATTTTAACCAAATTAAAAATTACACTATTATAAGTAACTCACCTTACGCAGAGATTAGTTGAAAAATCATTCGATGAGTTTAAATTTTCTTTCTCGTAATGGAGGAAAATATGTCTGATGAACTTCTTGACATTTATGTAGATTATCTGAACAGCCAAAATCAGTATGCAACGGCAGATATTGCCACATAGTTAGATCCATTTAAAATAGAAAATTCCACTACCTATACATTATTGTTTTTAGCTCATAAGTCTTTCTAAATTCTTTCGTAGAAAGACCATCTAGCGCGATATGAGGACGCCATTTATGATAATCTTCTCTCCATTCTT
>NZ_BCPZ01000287.1:0-716 GCF_001950615.1 Candidatus Protochlamydia sp. W-9 | reverse complement strand
TGTTCCCAAAAACAAATGGATTAGACAAAAAGGAAAATTCGCAAAAAAACTTTTAGAAGACCTTTAAGTGAAGTGCTAACGATTTTGCTTCTCTTTCATCGTTTCAATGACAGAACATTTAAACACTTCTACTTAAACCCTGTAAAAATAACTTTAAAATATTTATTTCCTTATCTTGTACTCAAGATTTTTTTAACTAAACCTCAAGCATTTTTTCCTATGGTTTGCTTTACCCAAGAACACCCAGGTGTCTGTGAAGGGATTTTATTGCTAGACTCTAAAGGATTAGCGGGTTGTCTGCGTCAAACAAGCCTCTTCCCATCGTGTCTTTAAAGAGTCACGCTAAGTGGGGAAAAACAACCATCGGTTGGTTCTTTGGGTTTAAGCTCCATCTTGTGATTAATCATCAGGCAGAAATTGTCGCATTTAAGTTGACAACTGGCAATAGGGATGATCATAAACCCGTTCCAAAAATGGTAGAAGGGATGAAAGGAAAAGCATTCGCAGATAGAGGGGATATTTCAGAAAAACTGACTCATACTCTCATGCAAAAGGGAATTCATCTTTTCACAAAAGTAAAGAAGATGAAAAATCAATGGATCACGTTAGTGGATAAACTCATGCTAAAAAAGAGGGCTATGATTGAAAGTGTGAATCATCTGTTGAAAAGTAACTGTCAGATAGAACAGCATCGGTACCGAAGTCGATGGAACTTT
>NZ_BCPZ01000286.1:0-324 GCF_001950615.1 Candidatus Protochlamydia sp. W-9 | reverse complement strand
CTTGTGATTAATCATCAGGCAGAAATTGTCGCATTTAAGTTGACAACTGGCAATAGGGATGATCATAAAATCGTTCCTGAAATGATAGGAGGGATAAAAGGAAAAGCATTCGCAGATAGAGAGGTTATTTCAGAAAAACTGACTCATACTCTAATGCAAAAGGGAATTCATTTTTTCACAAAAGTTAAGAAGATGAAAAATCAATGGATCACGTTAGTGGATAAACTCATGCTAAAAAAGAGGGCTATGATTGAAAGTGTGAATCATCTGTTGAAAAGTAACTGTCAGATAGAACAGCATCGGTACCGAAGTCGATGGAACTTT
>NZ_BCPZ01000285.1:0-139 GCF_001950615.1 Candidatus Protochlamydia sp. W-9 | reverse complement strand
TGAAGTTGTTTTTCCTCTTTTTGCTAAACCTTTAAAGACCTTGTTTCTTTTTATGCGTTTATTGTGGCAAACATCTATCGACGTAGAATCAATAAAAGCAATTCCTGTGATTTCTCCTCTTTTGTCCAAAAGATAAGCA
>NZ_BCPZ01000284.1:0-1646 GCF_001950615.1 Candidatus Protochlamydia sp. W-9 | reverse complement strand
AACATCTAGATTTAAGCTATTGCAATAATCTCAGTGACGCTGGGTTGGCCCATTTAACACCTTTAACGGATTTGCAGCATCTCGAACTAAGCAGATGCTATAAACTCACCGATGCAGGATTAGCCCATTTGACACCCTTAACGGGTTTGCAGCATCTCGACCTAAGTCAATACAAATATCTTACTGATGATGGATTAGCGCATTTGAGATCCTTAACGGCTTTGCAGCATCTAAATTTAAGCGATTGTAGGAAACTCACCGATGCTGGATTAACCCATCTAACATCTTTCACGGCTTTGCAGCATTTAGATCTAAGCAATTGCTGGCCACTCACCGATGATGGATTAGCGCATTTGACACCTTTAGTGGGTTTGCAGCATCTAAATTTAAGCGATTGTAGGAAACTCACCGATGCTGGATTAGCCCATCTAACATCTTTCACGGCTTTGCAGCATTTAGATTTGAGGGGATGTGAAAAAGTCACGGATGCGGGATTAGCTCGTTTTAAAACTTTAGCAACTTCACTCAATCTAAAAATTATTAAATAAAAAACTTTCAATAAAAAAGAGAAACCTGGAGTCAAAAATAAGAATACTTTGTCCTAAAAAGATAAGGTTTTAGGATAGCTTTGAATGGGTTTCATTTTATTTTTTTTAGCTATCCTAAGTGATGGTCGGTTGATAAATTACGTACGAAATTTAATATATTCATTCTATTCAGATAGGCAAAAATGGTAAAATTTAAATCTTTTTTGATTGCATTCTCATCGACATTTTTATAATTTGAGTTAGTTAAATATTGATTTGAAGTGCCTGTGAAAGGGGGTTATCTAGTCTTTTAGACTGAAGGTTGTTTAGCTAAATTTTAGTCTTGTTCATCGAAAAATTTTGTGATCATTTGCGGAATTAATAACTATCGTAGCTTTTTCCAAGTCGAAGGTTAGTTGCCTTTATATGCTTTGCAAGCAACAACCTATAGAAATAAGAGTAAAAAAAGAATGATTGTCTTAATCAAAAACTATTTGCTTTGATCAATAATCTTACCGAACCCTACTATTCTTTTCTCTATCTAATCCACCTTTTTCATAAAAATTAAAATTATATGAGTTTTACTTTCTTTACTCATGCTTTCTTCAAAATGCACTGAGTACAAATTTAACTGATTAAGATTCGGCAAAAGGTCTACGAAGGGAGGGTTAACTTCATTTTTATCTATTTTTTGATATATTCTATTTCTTTGAAATTCTGCTCTTTTACCTTCTCCTTTTTCATGATAAAATGCCGGATTATTTAAGCGTATTTTTTGGCGTTTACAAGCATAGAACTGTTTGTATAGTGCCTTCAAAATGAGCGAATATTTTTCTTAGATAAACGTCTCAATGGGAATTAATAAAGTTTAATGAAATTTTATCCTTAAATTAGTTGAAGATGCTAAAGTTTTAAAACGTGCTAATCCATCATCGGTGAATTTCTTATATTGGGTTAGTGCTAGATGCTGCAAAGCCGTTAAGAGTTTCAAATGCACTAATCCTGCATCGATGAGTTTATAGCATCTGCTTAGTTCGAGATGCTGCAAATCCGTTAAAGGTGTTAAATGGGCCAACCCAGCGTCACTGAGATTATTGCAATAGCTTAAATCTAGATGTT
>NZ_BCPZ01000283.1:0-275 GCF_001950615.1 Candidatus Protochlamydia sp. W-9 | reverse complement strand
ACCAGCGATCAAATTGCTTGCTTGAGTACAATCTGCTGTTGTGCCTTCTGTAATAATGACCCTGATCGGCAGATCATGCGCACCCACGGCAAGATGCAATTTTGTATTGAGCCCCCTTTTGTATAACTCATGCTCTGAGATTACCTCCTTTAGCTCCCGCTGCATGAGGATCCACTTGACAATGCGAAGCATCTATCACAAGCCATTCATAATCTGGATCGTCAATCAGCACCTCAAGCAACCTTTCCCAGACTCTCTGATTGCGCCATCGGATA
>NZ_BCPZ01000282.1:0-7144 GCF_001950615.1 Candidatus Protochlamydia sp. W-9 | reverse complement strand
TTTTTACACTTGCCAGAAATCGATCCTCGTCTTGTTCGCAACTATGACAGGGAAATTGTAGGTCGTTGTATCAAAGAGTACATCCGCTCCATCCTTAGTACCCTCAATATCTCTTTTATCGACACAGTATTAAAAGAGGTAGAAGGCAAGGTCCCTAAAAAAACAGTTGGAATGCTCGAGCAAAAAGTAAATCGGCTTCGAGACTATGTGTTGGGCTTATTGGGATCCTTTCCGGAAGATCAAAAAAAAGCGAAAGAAAGATGGGCTACTCTCCAGGAAGGTCATCAATCAGCGATAGATTCAATAGTAGAGAAATTTAAATTACAAACTTGGGCGACAGTCCTCCTTTGTATTCCAAGCGGGATACCGTACGGTATTTACACGTTAATAAGATGGAAGGAACTGAGAAAAGAAGAGCAGAAAAATATCAGAAAAGTGATTGATCTTTGCTGTGATGAGTTAGATCAAATATACAATGCGCTAGTGAAACTAAAAGATCTAGAAAAAATCATTGAAAAACAAGAGATCATTGATGAGGTGTTTGATTCTGGAGAGAGTTTTTTTGAGTCGAAAGTTGCTTTCAGAGAATCTATACAAAATAAGATTGAAAAAATTAGAGCAAACTACGGCATTAGAGAATGGGACGAACGTATTGACATTATGAAAAAAAAGCTTGACCATTTTTTTGAAAGGCATTACTTGAATTCTCATTTTGACATTATGGATTTCCTAAGCTGGGTGTTCTTCGATAAGGGTAGAAGATCCTCTGTGCAGGAGATGGAGATACGGCTACAGCCGTCATCTATAAATTATACATCAGGTTTGGTAGAAATAATGGCACCATTTTTGATGGCACCATTAGCATCCGCACCAAAACCAATGGAGGAAGTACTGTGCAAATTTTCAAGAGTTTTAGACATAGATTTAAAAAAACCTTTATTCCGAGCAATGTTAGGAGCCGCTGTATTATCTGGCCGAGAAGATTTAATCCAAAACTCTTGAAGGATATTTTCTTAAGAGTTTGATTTCAATTAGGTAAGGGATCATTTTGCAAAAAGTTTGAAAAATAACTCATCATAGTTTTTGTATACTATGTAGTCGATGTTGAATAAAAAAAGTAACAAAATATCAAAGCCAAAGGATCTAAGCAAAAATCCTTTGGCTTTTTTTTATCATTTTTTTAAGAATAAATTTAGAATGACCTGCCTCAAGAGGAACCTAGCTCTCATCCCTTTTTATTTTCTACACCTTCTAAAAGTATTTGACTCTCAAGTCATCAAATAAAGGTGTTTCTCCAGCTTGAAGCTCATGAAAGGGAGGGTGAAAAACAAGATCGCCAATCATTAGGGAAAATATTTAAAGCATTTTGAGGATGGGGAAAGCATCGCAGTAGCGATTAAGACTAGTTTTTTTTAATTTGCAAATAAGGCCTGATAAACATCTGTTATTCTATTTTGGAAATGTTTAACCCTTCTTCGTATTCTTTTAATAGATCTTTTCACTATTCCTCGATGTAAAAGTCTTTCCTTTTATAGATAAAAGCCAATATTATAGTTGCCTATAATTCTTTCAGCAGCCTTTGAATGTTAAAAGATCCTAATGACAAACTTTTTCAAGCAAAAAACGAAAAATACTTTGGTAAGTTTGCCCCATTCCCCTTTTTATCCAGTTCAGTAAATACTTTATTTTTTTTTGTTTTGCTTGAACTAATTGAGCTTTTTCTTTTTCTTGTGCTTTTTGGTAATAAGCGCTTGGAGAAGGCGTATTACCTAAGTCGATTAAATCACCGAAGAAATAATATGAACAATTTTTCGCTCTTTGTTTAATAAGATAAAGACAATCTTCTTTTAATTCTTGAACGTTAATCAAGGAAAATTTTGAAAAATCAACGGGTAATGGAGACATCTTATATAAACGTAAACCATTTTGTATGTAATCAAATTGATCATAAAAAATTCCTTTTCCTTCACGATCCATATTCGTAAAATAATGAGGTAAAAACCGGAGAGCTTGTTCCGCGGCGCTCAAACGAAATTGATTATAAAGTTTGTCATGTAAAACCCAAACGACAGACCATCCCATTTTCTGATAATCGTGATTCCGTTTGCTTAATTCTTCAGCCGTAATGGGAGAATACTGAATTTCAAAAACTATTTTTTTAGAGAGCCATACAACATCAGCAATACGACCAATTTCAGGCAGCCGGTATTCTAATTGGCAATCTCCTTTTGGCAAACAAGCATAAAAATGATTTTGAATATGTATGTGGATGATTCCTTTTCGATGAAGATGGCAAGCTCGATTAGGTTCTAAATGATAAAAATGGCGTTGGCGAAGCGTACCTCCTCTAGATCGCAGATGACTATTACATTCAATACATCGATAGTTTACTTTTTTATGGGCATGATGAGCATGAATAATCTCATTTTTTTCATTTAACGCATAAATTTGCATGACCACCAAGCTAATTTTAATTCCCGTAAACAATTTTATCATCTAAAACTTTCATTAATTAATGGATAATCCTTGTGATAAAATAGATTTCTTGCATAACTTAACAGCTTTAGAGAAATTTCAAAGTATATTCGAGTTTAATAATTTTTTCATTATGTTCAAAATTCATGATAAAAGATTTATTAAAGTAATTTTTCAAAATTGTTAAATTGAAAATACACCATTATTTTTAAATATGAATATTGATCTATTACGTTCGGATCTGAAATTTTTCGCGCAGCTTTAATTATTTTATCTAATGCCAAATAAGCGAATTTTATTGAGCTTAGCGAAAACTCGCTTTAAAAAGGCAAATTTGTTAAAATTACTCGTATTTCTTACTTCTTCTACTTTAGGAAAGCATGAACAAAACGAACTTCAAAAATCATTTTTCTCAACAACATCAGCAAAAAATTGATGAGCTTGTCGCTATTTCAAAAGACCAAGGTTTTATTACTTATGAGGAGATCAATGAAATTCTCCCTATGTCTTTTGATTCCGCTGATCAAATTGATCAGATCCTGATTTTCCTTAGCGGAATGGACATTCAAGTTCTTAACCAATCTGAGGTAGATCGTCAAAAAGAGCGCAAGAAAGAAGCGAAAGAATTAGAAAGCATGCCAAAAAGATCAGAAGGATCTCCTGATGACCCGGTGCGCATGTACCTTAAAGAAATGGGTTCGGTCCCTCTTTTAAGCCGGGAAGAAGAAGTTGAAATTTCTAAACGCATTGAAAAAGCTCAAGTCCAAATTGAACGCATTATTTTACGCTTTCGTTACGCAACCTCTGAAGCCATTGCTATAGCTAACTATCTTCTTACTGGTAAAGAACGATTTGATAAATCTATTACCGAAAAAGAGGTCGTGAATAAACAAGAATTCATGAATCTGCTTCCTAGAATATGTCAGTTATTAAAAGAAGAAGATCTCATTTTAGAAAGATTGTTAGAGCAAATTAATGATCCTAATATCAAAAAGAATGACCGCTTAAAGCTAATTGAAGACATTGAAAAATGTCGTATCCGCATGCAAGCCTACCTACGCCGACTGCATTTAAGACACAATATCATCGACGATTTCGTCGAAGTTATTTTACGTGCTTATGATCGCTTCCTTTTCCTAGAAAAGGAAATTCAGGAACTTACACCTCGTGCGGAAAGAAATAAGTTTGCTGGTGCAAAGCTTGCCGCTGCTCAACGAAAACTCAACAAACGAGAACTTGCAGCAGGGCGATCTTTAGATGATTTCAAAAAAGATGTGAAAATGCTTCAACGCTGGATGGATAAAAGCCAAGAAGCTAAACGGGAAATGGTAGAATCTAACTTAAGGCTCGTTATTTCTATTGCTAAGAAATATACAAATCGAGGCCTTTCTTTCTTGGATCTCATTCAAGAAGGAAATATGGGGCTCATGAAAGCCGTCGAAAAATTTGAATATCGTCGCGGATACAAGTTTTCTACTTATGCAACATGGTGGATCAGACAAGCTGTCACAAGGGCTATTGCCGATCAAGCCCGTACCATCCGTATTCCTGTTCATATGATTGAAACAATTAATAAAGTCCTACGCGGCGCAAAGAAATTAATGATGGAAACTGGTCGCGAGCCAAGTCCTGAAGAATTAGCTAAAGAACTAGGAATTACTGCCGAAAGAGTGAGAGAAATTTATAAAATTGCTCAACATCCTATTTCACTTCAAGCCGAAGTGGGTGATGGAGGTGAAAGTCAATTTGGAGACTTTTTAGAAGACACGGGAGCTGATTCTCCTGCAGAAGCAACGGGTTATTCAATTTTGAAAGATAAGATGGGAGAAGTCCTCTCAACACTTAGTGATCGAGAACGAAAAGTCCTTATTCAACGATTTGGTTTATTAGATGGTAAACCTAAAACACTGGAAGAAGTAGGTGTAGAGTTTAATGTTACTCGTGAACGTATCCGCCAGATTGAAGCAAAAGCTCTACGCAAAATGCGACACCCTATCCGTTCTAAACAACTCAAAGCCTTCCTTGATTTATTAGAAGCAGAATAAATTAATATCCTCTCTTAATAAAAGAGGGGATATTTGTCTTGTAACCTTAGGCTCCATTTTTAATATGTCTCATTCTCAATTACAAAGCCGAGGTCTTCAATCAGAGAAAATTCTTTCACTTCTTAAACCTGATGGATTACTTGCTAATAGCTTAAAAGGCTTTGAATTTCGTCCCCAGCAACAGCAGATGATGACAAATATTATCGAGGCGTACAATAATGATTCGATTGCTCTCATCGAAGCTGGAACAGGAATAGGTAAAAGTCTAGCTTACTTGATTCCGGCTTTAATTTGGGCAGCACGTTTCAATGAACGCACTGTCATCTCGACCAATACCATTACTCTTCAGGAGCAGCTTTTATCAAAAGACATTCCAAATCTTTTAGACGCACTTGATTTGAATTTGAAAGCGGTACTCGTTAAAGGAATGCATAATTATCTTTGTATTCGTAAACTAGAAGATGTTCAGATGGAAATGAGCATTGTCTCTTCAGAAGAAGCTCAAGAAATTGAGAAAATTGAGGCTTGGCGCCAACAAACAGTTGATGGATCGCGCTCTTCACTTTCTTTCGCTCCGACTCATTCTGTTTGGGAGAAAGTTGGAGCAGAAAATGAAGCGTGCTCTCATCATGAATGCCCTCATTACCAGCAATGTTTCTTTTTTAAAGCTAGACGCCAAGCACAAGATGCGCACATCTTAATTGTGAATCACCACCTCTTATTTGCTGATCTTATGCGCCGAGCAGACACTGCCAATTACAGCGAAACAAGCATTCTTCCCACCTATCGCAGAATTATTTTAGATGAAGCTCATCATGTTGAAGATATTGCTACAGAATATTTTGCTTCACATTTACATCGTATTGAGTTGATGCGCACAATGGGTCGCTTAGGTTCTGAAAGACATAGTCAACAACCAGGTAAACTTCCTATTTTAAAAGAGAAACTGCAACTTTTATATAATAAAACTCCACCGCGAGAAATTAGTCAAATCGTGATGCGCTTGACAATAGACTTACCTGCTCTTCGCCATGTCATCCATGAACAAATTAATCAAACATTTGATGCCTTTGCTCACTTTATTGAAGCGATCAAAAACCCTGCTTCTCGGTTATTAGGCGAAGAAGTGTCTTTAAATGAGCAGAAACTACGCATTTTGAACGAACATATGAACCACACAAAGTGGAAAGAGGAAATTCATCCCTCTGCTAGTCAGCTTATCGATTCTCTTAAAAACTATCGTTTAAACATTACTAATTTAGAAGCTGAACTTAAATTAATTGAAAATGAACGATTGCAAGAACAAACTAAAAGTATTCGATTAGATATCCAAGGTCTTGCAAATCGGCTAGAAACTTCAATTTCTTTGCTTAATCACTTTATTTCGCCCCCTTCTTCACCCAATAAAGTGCGTTGGATCGAAGCTCACAAATTGAAATCTTTAATCAATGTACACTTAGTAGATGCAGATTTAGACATTTCGAAATCGCTAGCTGAATTTGTATTTAGCAAATTCCCTACCATTATTTTATGTAGTGCGACATTAACTTCTAATCAACAATTTCAGTTTATTCGGAAGCGTTTAGGACTAACCGATAAGCACCTTCCTTATAGACAAATTGAAGAATATATTTATGATTCTCCTTTCGACTACCATAAACAAGCACTACTAGCTGTTCCTACGGATATGCCTCCTCCTTCGCACCCAGATTTTAATTGGATTGCTTTTGAAAACATTTGGAAAGCTATTCAAGCTAGCCGTGGACAAGCCTTTGTCCTTTTTACCTCTTACTCTATGTTGCAACAGTGTGCGGAAAAATTATCAGCTCGTATGCATGAGCATGCATATGTCTTATTTAAACAAGGGGAAGAAGCAAGGCAGACGTTATTACATAAATTTAAAACAACAGATCGAGCCATTTTATTTGGTACAGATTCTTTCTGGGAAGGAGTGGATGTCGCTGGTGATGCACTTCGATGTGTCATTATTGTCAAACTCCCTTTTAGAGTTCCTACTGAGCCGCTCATTCAAGCACGCACAGAAGCCATTATCGAAAAAGGAGGAGAGCCATTTTTTGAATATTCCGTTCCTCAGGCAGTTGTCAAATTTAAACAAGGCTTTGGACGATTGATTCGCAATCAATGGGATCGAGGATGTATTGTCTGTTTAGATACTCGATTAGTCACAAAAGGATATGGAAAGCAATTTTTAAACAGTCTTCCTGCCTGTGAAAAAGTTTTTATTAATAGCGAGCAGTTGTGGGCAAAAATGGGAGATTTTTACCGAAAAACTTACCATTTGGTCAAACAAAATCCATTCTCCTAAATCACCTAAGAATCAATCAGTATTAAAACTTAAGCCTTAGTGCAGCTTATATAGACTGATTCATTGCGGTTGATGAAAATTTTATTCAATCGAACTTCGAAAAAAGGTGGCTTATTCTGTCAATAATCTTGAAATGTCAAAGCTTATCTTTAAAAAAAAATTTAATAACCTGAATTTTGAATTTATCTCTTTGATAATAAATAAGAAGAATAAAATTTAAATGACAAAGGACCTCTGCATCATTTAAAACATTTGTTTTCCCAAGCTAATGTTTAATATGACATGAGAGGTCAAAATG
>NZ_BCPZ01000281.1:0-273 GCF_001950615.1 Candidatus Protochlamydia sp. W-9 | reverse complement strand
ACCAGCGATCAAATTGCTTGCTTGAGTACAATCTGCTGTTGTGCCTTCTGTAATAATGACCCTGATCGGCAGATCATGCGCACCCACGGCAAGATGCAATTTTGTATTGAGCCCCCTTTTGTATAACTCATGCTCTGATTACCTCCTTTAGCTCCCGCTGCATGAGGATCCACTTGACAATGCGAAGCATCTATCACAAGCCATTCATAATCTGGATCGTCAATCAGCACCTCAAGCAACCTTTCCCAGACTCTCTGATTGCGCCATCGGATA
>NZ_BCPZ01000280.1:0-146 GCF_001950615.1 Candidatus Protochlamydia sp. W-9 | reverse complement strand
TTCTCTCCATTGAGACTGAAGCTGCTCTTTTCTGAGATAATTAAAGAATAAGTTGAGGAAGCTCTGAAAAATTGTTTTACACAGCAAACCAATTCGTTCAGAAAATTTTAAATAATTGTTTGATCGAAAATAAGAATGAGCGTCTG
>NZ_BCPZ01000279.1:0-160 GCF_001950615.1 Candidatus Protochlamydia sp. W-9 | reverse complement strand
CCATTTGTTTTTGGGAACACATTTGGTAAAATTGATTAGAAAAATCACCCACAAGACAAAACAGTTTGATCATCTCTATCTCACTCATTTTGGCCTCTTTCTTGAGTTTTTATTCTGGAAAACAAAATTTTCTAACAGAAAAGAGGCCTTTTTTCAACAA